>NZ_JBLZPH010000135.1:0-59376 GCF_049199205.1 Shinella sp. M31
GGGCCTGCGACATCGGCACCTCGGCACTTGCCGTCGCGAAGGTGATCGTGTCGAGGTCGATACGGCGCACCTTGTCACGCAGACGTGCCGAATGCTTGACCTCGTCGATCGTATAGACGCGCTCGACACGCTCGACCGGCGGCTCGGCGAGGAACTCGTAATAGTCGCGGTCCGGATTGCTCGATGTGTCGATGATGTAGTCGTTGACGGGGATGCGCAGGCGCATCGGCGGCAGCTCGTAACCGACATCGACGAGGCCCGGACGCGGCGCATCGTCCTCCAGTTCCGGCGCATAGACGAGGATGTATTCACGCCCGTCACGGCCGACGCGCGAGCGCTGGATAATATCGCCGTACCGGTTGTAGATCGTTACGATGCGCACGCCGCCGGGACGCTGGATCGTTTCGCGCACACGGCCGCGGGCCAGGTTGTCGTAGAAGACATCCTCGGAATCACGGCGCAGACGCGGACGGTCGTCGCCGCGCACGATCAACTGGTCACCCACCTCCAGAACCGTGCGGTTCTCGACGCGCTCGACGACATTGACCTGTGTGACGCTGTTGTCGATCGTATTGTTGTTGACGATCGTCGTGTTGTTGATGACCGTGTTGTTGACGATATTGGTGGTCTCGGGAACCACGAATTCCGGTGCTTCTTCGACGCGCTTGCCCTCTTCCTTGATCGCCGCCTCGATACGGCCGGGCACGGCTTCGCGCACCTCTTCGGAAATCGCCGCCTGCGCGCTGTCGTCCGTGTCTGGAACGGGCACCTCCTCTTCCTGCGCGCGCTGTTCCTCGCGCTGCTTGCGGCGGTTGTCGCGGCTCTTCTGGCCGCCGGCATTGTCGGCGTCCTTGTCGCTGTCGAGCACGGCCGCGCCATTTTCGACCGGCAGGACCACCGTCTCATCGGTCTTGCCGGGATCCTGCGCGATCTCCTGCTTCTGCTCTTCCGTCAGCGTTTCGACCACCTCCGGCACCGGTTCGGTCGCCGGTGTTTCTTCGCCGGCCTGCTGGCCCTGTTCGGTGGCAGGCTGCTCGGATTGCTGCTCTCCGACGGCCTTCTGTTCGTCAGCCTGACGTTGTTGATCCTCGGCAGCCTTCTGCTCGTCGGCTTGCCGCTGCTGATCTTCAGCCGCCTTCTGCTCATCGGCCTGACGCTGCTGCTCGTCCCCGGCAGCCTTCTGTTCATCAGCCGGACGTTGTTGATCCTCAGCGGCCTTCTGCTCATCAGCCTGACGCTGCTGGTCTTCGGCAGCCTTCTGCTCATCGGCCTGTCGCTGCTGGTCTTCAGCCGCCGCCTTCTGCTCATCGGCTTGCCGCTGTTGATCCTCAGCGGCCTTCTGCTCCTCGGCCTGACGCTGCTGATCCTCAGCCGCCTTCTGCTCGTCGGCCTGCCGCTGCTGATCGTCCTCAGCAGCCTTCTGCTCATCAGCCTGGCGCTGCTGGTCTTCGGCAGCCTTCTGCTCATCGGCCTGCCGCTGCTGGTCTTCCTGCTCGGCGCGCTGCTGTTCTTCCTGCTGTTGTTTCAGCAGTTCCTCCTCGCTCGGCTGGCCTTCGTCGCTGGCCTGGGCCACATCGAAGGGTTTCAGGAGCGCATCGGCCAGCGTCGGCGTTGCGATCAGCGAGGCTGACAGCAGGGGCAGAGCCACGGTGGCAAAAAGTCTGGAGCGGAAAGTCATCGTTCTGTCCTCACGGTGTCCCGTCTATCTCTATGAGGCGCTGCTTCCCGGCTCTTTCGGCCGGCCGGCAACGCCCGTTTCCTGTACAGGCCTAGTCAGCCGGGTGTGAACCGCGCCTGAACGACCTGATCGACCGGCGAGATAGGTCGCGCCGTCGCCAAGACCAGTGGCAGCCATAAAATTGTCTGGGAAACGGGACGCAGGCGCGACGGAAAAGCAGTTGATTTTTTATAAGAAAGAGTTCGATTATCCAACCCAAGCGGGCAGGCCTGCCCGCTTCCATTCAAGGCCCGGACAACAAGAAAAACCCGAGAGCCTTCAACAGAGAGGATCACAATGCGTATTTCCAAACGTTTCACGCTCGCAGCCTCGGCTGCGGTCATCGCCCTCTTCGCGACCTCCGCGATGGCTGAAGGCGAGAAGATCGTGATCGGCACGGAAGGCGCCTACCCGCCCTTCAACAATCTCGAGGCCGACGGCACGCTGACCGGCTTCGACATCGACATCGCCAAGGCGCTCTGCGAGGAAATGAAGGCCGAATGCACCTTCGTGACGCAGGACTGGGACGGCATCATTCCGGCGCTGGTCGCCAAGAAGTTCGACGCCATCGTCGCGTCCATGTCGATCACCGCCGAGCGCAAGGAGAAGGTCGACTTCTCCAAGAAGTACTACAACACGCCGCCGGCCATCATCGTGCCGAAGGATTCCGACATCAAGGAAGCGACGCCTGAGGCGCTCGCCGGCAAGGCGCTCGGCGCGCAGGGTTCCACGACCCACTCCAACTATGCCCAGGCGCATATGAAGGATGCCGACATCAAGATGTATCCGACCTCGGACGAGTACAAGCTCGACATCGCCAACGGCCGCATCGACGCCGCCATCGACGACGTCGTCGTGCTCTCCGAATGGCTGAAGACCGACGCCGGCGCATGCTGCAAGCTGCTCGGCACGCTGCCGATCGACCCGGTCATCAACGGCGAAGGCGCCGGCATCGCGGTGCGCAAGGGCGATCCGCTGGCCGACAAGTTCACCGCGGCGATTGCGGCGATCCGCGCCAACGGCAAGTACCAGGAAATCAACGCCAAGTACTTCCCCTTCGACGTTTACGGCGAATAAGACACGACACATCCGGCTGATGCGGGTTTTTTCTGACCCCATCACCAGAATGCACGGGCGGGAGGGCTTGCTCTCCCGCTCCTTTTGTTTGAGAAGTTGCACATAAAGAAAACGGGCGCGGCAAGCGCCGCAACAAGAAGCGTAAAACGCGCATCGGGGGTAATTCTGGCATGAGCGGGTTCTTCACCGCCATCGTCGAGGCGGTATCCGCATTTTTGGGAATCATTGATCCCCTCTGCGGTCCGGTCGGCATCTTCAATCTTTTCGCGGGCAACACGCTGCTCGCCTGCGGCGCCGCGGGCTGGGGCGACGAGATCGCCTTCGGCTTCCTCGTCACGGCGAGCCTCGCCATCGCCACGCTGCCCGTCGGCCTGTTCCTCGGCTTCTTCATCGCGCTCGCCAAGCAGTCGGAAGAAAAGTCGCTCAGGCTCTCGGCCAATATCTACACCACGCTCTTCCGCGGCCTGCCGGAGCTTCTGACGCTCTTCATCATCTATTACGGCCTGCAGATCGTCGTGCAGAACTTCATGACCGCCGTCGGCTACGAGGGCACGGTCGAGATCAACGCCTTCTTCGCCGGCATGATCGCGCTCGCCATGGTCTTTTCCGCCTATTGCTCGGAAGTGCTGCTGTCGGCCTTCAAGGCCATTCCGCGCGGACAGTACGAGGCCGGCTATGCGCTCGGCCTGCATAACGGCCGCACCATGCAGCTCATCATCCTGCCGCAGCTCATCCGCGTCGCCCTGCCCGGCCTTGGCAATCTGTGGATGGCCCTCCTGAAGGATACCGCTCTGGTCTCCGTCGTCGGCCTGCCGGATATCCTGCGCCAGACGAGCGTCGCCGCCCGCGTGACCAAGGAAGCCTTCGAGTTCTACGTCATCGCCTGCGTGCTCTTCCTTGTCCTCGCCTTCCTCTCCTCGCTGGTCTTCTCCGGCATCGAGGGCTGGGCCAAGCGTTCGGAGGCCGCACGATGAGCTTCGTCACCACCCTGATCGAGCCGCAGGCCCCGCCGCCGGCACCGCCAAAGGCCTTCACCGCCGCCCGCTTCTTCGGCAATGCCTTCCTCGGCGTCTGGCTGGCGCTCGCCGTCGGTATATTCATGATGATCGTCGGCGGCTGGGATCCGGAAAAATTCGCGAAATACGGGCCGAACTACCTGTCCGGTCTCGGCGTCACGCTGCTGCTGGTCGTCTGCTCGGTCGTGCTCGGCGGCCTCATCTCGCTGCCGCTCGCCTTTGCGCGCATGTCGAAGAACCCGGTCCTGTCGTGGATCGCCTATGGCTATGTCTATTTCTTCCGCGGCACGCCCCTGCTCACCCAGCTCTTCTTGATCTATTACGGCCTCGGCAGCTTCTCCGCCGAGCTGAAGGCCATGGGCGTCTGGTGGTTCTTCCGCGACGCCTGGAACTGCGCGCTGCTTGCCTTCACGCTCAACACCGCCGCCTACCAGGCCGAAATCCTGCGCGGCGCCATCCAGAGCGTGCCGCGCGGCCAGCATGAAGGCGCCGACGCGCTCGGCCTGCCGAAAAAGGTCGCCTTTTTCAAGGTCATCCTGCCGCAGGCCCTTATCGTGGCGCTGCGCCCCTACGGCAACGAGATCATCCTGATGATCAAGGGTTCGGCCATCGTCGCCATCGTCACGGTCCTCGACCTGATGGGCCAGACCCGCCTCGCCTTCTCGCGCACCTTCGACTACCAGGCCTATCTCTGGGCCGCGCTGATGTATCTGCTGATGGTGGAACTGCTGCGTAACGTCTGGGCTTGGCTCGAAACCCGCCTGACGCGCCACCTGAAGCGCTGACATGCTTGGCAGCACTCCGAACGGAGCGCTGCCAAGACTTTGATTTCACAAGAAATCTTCCTTTACGCTACGGCATTTTAAGGTGTCGTTAACCTTGCGGGCGCTCAATTATAGGGACCACCATTCATCACGCGATGAGGTCCCTATGACGAACGACATGGCAATGCAGCTCAAGGGCTACGGCATGACCACGGCCCAAATCCTCTACCGCATGCCGGATCACCGGCAGTTCCTGCAGACCTATATCTGGCAGCACTACGACCTCGCCCCGGATTTCCCGGAGATGAAGAGTTTCCTGAAGTTCTGGCAGGAAAAGCTCGACGGCCCCATCCACTCCGTCCGCTACATCCACCGCCGCCTGATCTCGGCGACGGAGTGGCGCGCGCTGAAGGGCGAGTTCGTCATCAATTGAACGGTAGCGAATGTGCGCCCCACTTTTGGTGGTGGCGTGATGACATTAAGTGCGCAATTGATATGCCTGAAGACCTAAGAAAGCAGAACTGGCCGCTCACTCGACCAGTCTTGCAACTCGTGCTCATCAAAAGACTGAACATGAACAGCGCCGTAAGGATTATACTTTAGTTCGTCCTCGTCATAACCATCAACCGGCAGCAAGACCGCACTGCGAAGCGCGAGCGTCTTCTCAACACCGTGAATATAAAGCTCCTCCGCAATAGCGTCCAATATTGCAGTAAGCCCCAATTCGTCCTCAGCAAGAGCCGTTGACACGAACACTTCAGGCAGCCCTATAAGGTGAAACCCGACGCTGAGAAATGAACCATCATCGCACAGTGGCCGCCGGCTGAAAGCCAGGCGACAAAGTCGGGCCAGCAAATGCCCTTCCACAAGCGTTTCCGCATCTCGGCCAATTTGCCTCCATCGTGCTACGCCATGTGCAACGCCGGCGCTTTCCCCCTTCACCGCCGTAGCTCCATTATTGAGAGCATGAATGACCAATCGGAGAGCAATTGCAGATATTTCAACTGCACTTCCCGGATCCATATACGGACAAGCACATACACTACACAACCATGCTCACGCACCGCGATGCCATCCGTAGCATCCCATGCACTTTCGTGAACACGATCCCACGAGGCGTTGAAGGCTTCGGCCATGCGTTCATCGGGTGTATCCTGGGAGAATTCTGCATCGACCTCAAAGCCATCGGCGAAATCATCGATTGCCAACTCCATCGAACGAACAAGCTCTAAAAAGCCTCCCCTTTTGCCCAAGATGCACAGAACATGACGTGGTCGATAGTCAGAAAAACGCATATTCGTAAGCTCTGAAATTTCTAATGGCGAACAGACTGCAGCTTCGTCTAAACAGTTTACACATGCACCGAACCGTGCGCCAGCTCGGTGTCGGACATGTCCACCTTCAGCGAGAAATAGGCGATGACGGCATAGAATGCGGCAACGAAGCCGATGACCACCAGGCCCGGAACCGGTCCGAGCGCTGCATTCGCCACCACGTGCTCCATTGCCAGCGTCATGTCCCGTCCCGCCGTCGCCGGCTTTTGCATCATGGAGGACGAGATTTTCAGCGCCCAGGCGAGCAGCAGGATGAGGTAGAGCCAGCAATAGTTCCGACGCAGCCGACGGCAGGTGGCGTCGCGGTAGCTGATCAGGAATTCCGGCTTGCGCAGGCTTTTCGCAATGGGCGCGGCCCAGTCGAGATCGAGGGCTGCGCGCGGATTGAGGATTTCGGCGAAGTAGAAGCGCTCCAGCTGGCGCACGCGCGCCCGGTAGACGTCGAAGAAGCGGTAGCGCCGCGCCTCGATCATCAGGAGCAGCGAGACGAGCAGCATGGCGAAGAGCAGAACGCCGTGATGCGAGGTCGGTGTCGAAAGCGAGACGGAGAGCAGCGCCGCCACCACCGTGATCGCCCAGTTCGACGTTCGGTCGATCCGGTCGCGCCAGCCGGCCATGCGGCCAAGCTCGCCGCGGTAATAGTGCACCATGGTGTTGATCGTTTCCATCGGCGTCGCCGGCAGGGCGGGACTGCCTGTGCGCTTGGCCTCGGAGGAAAGCGACGAGGGGGACATATCGGCGGGCATTCTTTCCTCCAATTGTCTTTTTGGTCTTGGGGAGATCATGCGCCACTTTCGCCAATTGATAAATGCCTATTTGCACTTACGAGTTTGTCAGGGAAAAGTGGGAACCGGTTTTCCCGAACAGAGAAACGACAACAAAGAAGCCAAAAGTCTGTGAGGTTCATTCTGATGCCGACAGACTTTGGGCCGATGTTTCCGCTTCCGGCCGCCACTGGCGCACAGCCTTCTCCATTGCCAAAATGCCGGGCGACCCGTATGAGACGCCGCATGAAAAAGATCGACGAAGATGCGCTCGCGGAAGCCTATAACCGCGCCCTCTCGCTGGAGAAATCCGGCGATTTCGATGCCGCCGCCAAAGCCTATGCGGAAGTGCTGGCGCTCGACCCGGAAGACCATGGCGGTGCGGCCGTGCGCCTAGCCTCCATGGGCCGCGGCGACACGCCGGAAAAGGCGCCGGACGCCTATGTCGCCACCCTCTTCGACCAGCATGCCGAAGTGTTCGAGGACGTGCTCGTCGAACAGCTCGGCTATTGCGTGCCGCTTCTTGTGCGCCAGCGCTTCCAGGATCTCAAGATGGGTCCGTTCCATCGCGTGCTCGACCTCGGCTGCGGCACGGGCCTGACCGGCGGCGCGCTGCGCGACATGGCGGAGGATATCACCGGTGTCGACCTGTCGGAAAACATGGTGGAAGTCGCCCATGAAAAGGATCTTTACGAGACGCTTTACGTCGCCGAGGCCGTTGATTTCCTCGACGACAACGACGATGAGCCCTTCGACCTGATCACCGCCACCGACGTGCTGCCCTATCTCGGCGCGCTGGAGCCGCTGTTCTTCGGCGCCGCCGAGAACCTCGTGGCCGGCGGACACTTCATCTTCTCCTCGGAAACGCTGCCGGCCGAGACCTTCGCCGGTCGCCCCTTCATGGTCGGCCCGCATCAGCGGTTTGCCCACGCGCCTGACTATGTCCGCCAGCGGCTCGACGAGACCGGCTTCGACTTCGTCGAGATCACCGATATCACGGTCCGAATGGAAGAAGGTGAGCCGATCGCCGGCCATCTCGTGCTGGCGAAATATCGCGGCTGACGTCTGGGGCGCATTGCCCCCGACGCAAGAGAAACACTTTCGCCGGAAACGATGATCCGCTAAACCTCCTGCCAGCAAGCGCAGGAGGTTACGGCATGGCAAAGGTTGCGTTCATCGGTCTCGGCGTCATGGGTTATCCCATGGCCGGTCACCTGAAGGTCAAGGGCGGCCATGAGGTCGCGGTCTATAACCGCACCTTCGCCAAGGCAGAGAAATGGGCGGCCGAATTCGACGGCACGGCCTTCCGCACCCCGGCAGAGGCGGCAAAGGGCGCCGACTTCGTCTTCACCTGCGTCGGCAATGACGATGACCTGCGATCCGTCACCACCGCCAAGGATGGCGTGATCGAAGGCATGAAGTCCGGCGCTACGCTCATCGACAACACCACGGCCTCCGCCGAAGTCGCCCGCGAGCTCGATGCCGCATGCAAGGCCAAGGGCCTGCATTTCATCGACGCCCCGGTTTCCGGCGGCCAGGCCGGTGCCGAAAACGGCGTTCTGACCGTCATGTGCGGCGGCGAAGAAGCGGTTTTCGAAAAGGCCAGACCCGTCATCGACGCCTATGCCCGCATGGTCGGCCGCATGGGCGAGGCAGGCGCTGGGCAGCTCGCCAAGATGGTCAACCAGATCTGCGTGGCCGGCGTCGTGCAGGGCCTCGCCGAGGCCATCCATTTCGGCAAGAAATCCGGCCTCGACATGGAGGCGGTCATCGAGGTCATCTCCAAGGGGGCGGCCGGCTCCTGGCAGATGGACAACCGCCACAAGACGATGATCGCGGGCAAATACGATTTCGGCTTCGCCATCGACTGGATGCGCAAGGACCTCGACATCGTCCTGTCCGAAGCCCGCCGCAATGGCGCAAAGCTTCCCACCACCGCCCTCATCGACCAGTTCTACGGCGACGTGCAGGATATGGGCGGCAACCGCTGGGACACGTCTTCGCTGCTTGCCCGCCTCGAACGGAAATGATCGGAAAGTCCTCCACCGCCGGCGAGATCATCGAATACCTCCGGTCGTTGCGATCGGAGGACGCCATCGCCAGCATGAAGCGCTTCGGCATCGTCACGCAAACGGCGCTCGGCATTTCCAACCCCGACCTGCAGAAAATCGGCCGCCTGACGGGTAAGGATCACGCCCGCACCTTCACCCTGTGGGCCAGCGATATCCGCGAAGCCCGCATGCTGGCGCTCTACACGCTGGAGCCGAAGAAGCTGACGCCGGACGAGGCGCTCCGTCTTGCCGAGGACTTCAACTCCTGGGAAGTGGTCGATAACGCCGCCGATATCTTTATCGAGGCGAACCTTGCCTCACTGATCCCGGCATTCGCGGCCGACGAGCGGGAATTCGTGCGCCGCACCGCCTTCGCCATGATCGCAAGTGCAGCCGTGCATATGAAGACGGAGCCGGACGAAACGCTGATCGGCTGGCTCGATCTCGTCGAAGACCACGCCGGCGATCCGCGCAATTTCGTCAAGAAGGCGGTCAACTGGGCGCTGCGCAACGTCGGCAAGCGCAGCCAGGCCAGCCATGCGCCGGCGCTTGCCCTGGCGAGAACCCTCGCCGGCAGCAGCGACAGCACGGCCCGCTGGATCGGCAAGGATGCGGTGCGGGAACTGACGGACGAGAAAACTCTCGCCCGCCTCAAGCGCTGATCATTCGTCGCTGTTCTTCTGGTTGTCGACGGTCATGTAATCGAGCGGCAGCTCGGTCGTGTACTTGATCTGCTCCATGGCAAAGGCCGAGGAGACATCGCGAATTTCGATGCGGGCGATCATGCGCTTGTAGAAGGCATCATACGCGCCGATATCGGGCACGACGACGCGCAGCAGGTAATCCACCTCGCCGCTCATGCGGTAGAATTCGACGACCTCGGGGAATTCGACGATCACTTCCGAAAAGCGCTTCAGCCATTCTGTCGAATGCGAATTGGTGCGGATCGAGACGAAGACGGTAACCTTGGTGTTGATCTTGACCGGATCAAGCAGCGCGACGCGCTTGCGGATCACACCGTCCTCTTCCATCTTCTGGATGCGCCGCCAGCAGGGCGTGGTCGACAGTCCGACCTTCTTGGCGAGGTCGGCCACAGCCAGCGTGGAATCTTCCTGCAGAAGGCGCAGGATTTTTCGATCCAGACGATCCATTATAGTCCCCTAACAGTCCCCAAAGAAATTTAATTCCCTCATATACCGAGATTTCGGCAAATGGGAAGAATGTCATTTCACATCCGCGAGAGTTTTCACCCGCTTTCGCAGTTCCGGCAGAACCTCGTCCGAGAACCACGGATTGCGTTTCAGCCAGCCGCTGTTGCGCCAGCTCGGATGCGGCAGCGGCAGAACGGCGGGCGCCGCATTGCGGCCGAGATGCCGGCGCCAGTCGCGTACCGTCTCGGTCATGCTCTTTCCCTTCGCTGCGCCGAGATGCCAGGCCTGCGCGTATTGGCCGATCGCCAGCACCAGTTCGACCTGCGGCATGGCCGCGATGACCCGTGAACGCCAGAGCGGCGCGCATTCCCGCCGCGGCGGCAGGTCGCTGCCATGCGCGTCATAACCGGGAAAACAGAAGCCCATCGGCACGATGGCGAACTTTTCCGGGGCGTAGAATTCTTCCCGCGTCACGCCCAGCCATTCGCGCAGCCGGTCGCCGGAGGCATCGTTGAAAGGCAGTCCGCTCTCATGCACCCGAAGCCCCGGCGCCTGTCCGGCAATCAGGATGCGCGCCGTCGCGGAGAGAACGGCGACTGGCCGTGGCTCGTGCGGCAGACGATCCTCCGGCCCCCCGGCCGGTGCGTCCCGACAGAGCCGACAGGCCGCGATGGCCGCGCTGAGCGCGGCGATATCGTCCGCGGGCTTGCGCTCGTTCATCGCGCCATCCGTCAGCCAAAACCCAGCGTCGACAGGATGGCATCGAGCACGCCGGGTTCCCCCGTATGTGTATCCTCCTGCGGCCGACCATTCATGCGGCGCCATTGCTGCGGCAAATCGAATTCCGTGGCCCAAAGCCCCTTGCGTTCGGCCTTGGCGAACTGCTCCTCGTCCTCGTAGCCGCCATAGGCCACTGCCAGTCCCTCGCGCACCATGCGCGCGCCGAGATCGCCGGCCTCCGTCTCGCAGCGCGCCAGCAGCCGGTCGTATTTGTCCCTGCCCTGCATCCGGCAGGTCACCGGTCCCGCACGCAAAAACTCGGCGAGCCGCGAGCGGGCGGCCACACCACAGCGCCAGTCCTCGCCGTCGCGCTTGCATATCTGCATCATCTCCGGCGTATCCATGCCGACGAGACGGATGCGGTGCCCGTCGAGCGTCAGCGTGTCGCCGTCGGCGGCGCGCGCCGTCCCGGTGATCGTCTCGCCGCTTTCGCCGCCGATGCGCAGCACGATCAGCGCCGTCAGCGCCAGGATCGCCATCGCCACCCCGACATCACGCGCCCCTTTGGAAAGCCCCATGAAATTCCGCTTTCTACCGTTTTGTCCTGACGCAGCGTCATATCCGAAACGCCGCCGCGTTCACGCTACGGAAAATGTCGGAATGGTTCGTAAATGGTTTATGCACGGCAGCATCTTCTTAAGGATTGCCCCCTAGAATTCAACGCCAACAGCAACCGTTTCAATCGTGATGAGTACCGGCGTCAGTACCTCGACCGACAAGATCATCGTCGACAAGTCGCGCAGCCACAGAAACAAGGCTGTTTCGCGGGCTGTCCGCGCGACTCGCGAACGGTTGCAGACGGCGACGGGGATTTCCGCCGGCCTCGAGCGGGAAATGCTGCAGCTCCACATCGCCTCCGTGGTGCAGAGCGCGCTCATCATCCCCGCCATCATCGTGATGATCGCCGCCATCGGCATCTATTTCACGCAGGAAATCGGCCTGACGGCCTGGGCGGTGCTGGCGCTCAGCGTGCATGCGGTGGGCATGATCATCGCGCGTCGCGCGCGCGGAAAAGATATCACCGTCGACAACGTCCAGCGCTGGCAGCGCCGCTTCCTCGCGGCGCAGCTGCTGATGGGCATCGCCTGGGCAACCTTTGCGCTCCAGACCTGCGGCAAGTGCACCGGCGTCACCTTCGAGCTCTATCAGGGCACCGCCCTCCTCGTCGCGCTTGCCGTCACGACGATCACGACGCTGATGCTACGCCACGCGGTGCTTTTCGCCTTCGCGCCGACGGTGGCAGCCCTAGTCCTCTCGGCCCTGCTGCGCCCCGCTCCGACCACGATGGCCATGGCGGCGATCATCGCCGCCGCCCTCGCCTTCCTCATCTTCATGACGCATCGCCTGCGCCAGACCAGCGCCCAGCTCCTCTCCTCGCAATCGGAGAAGGACGACCTGATCGCCGAGCTGGAAGTGGCCAAATCCATGTCGGACGAGGCCCGCCGCCGCGCGGAGGAAGCCAACCTCGCGAAATCCCGGTTCCTCGCCTCCATGTCGCACGAGTTGCGCACGCCGCTGAACGCCATCCTCGGCTTCTCCGAGGTCATGTCGACGGAAGTGCTCGGGCCGCTCAACAACCCGGTCTACAAGGAATACACCTCGGACATCCACCGCTCCGGCCAGCACCTGCTCAACCTCATCAACGAGATCCTCGACCTCTCGCGCATCGAGGCGGGCAAGTACGACCTGTCGGAGGACAGCGTGCATCTCGTCGATATCGCGGAGGATTGCATCGGCATGGTGCAACTGCGCGCGCGGGCGAAGAACATTACGATTGCCGAACAGGTCGAAGGCGGCATGCCGGCTCTCTGGGCGGATGAGAAGGCGCTGCGCCAGGTCGTGCTGAACCTGTTGTCCAATGCCGTGAAATTCACGCCCCAGGGCGGCGAGATCGTCGTCAAGGCCGGCTGGACAGCCGGCGGCGGGCAATATCTCTCCATCAAGGACAACGGCCCCGGCATCCCCGAGGACGAAATCCCCATCGTGCTCTCGGCCTTCGGTCAGGGCTCCATCGCCATCAAGAGCGCCGAACAGGGCACCGGCCTCGGCCTGCCGATCGTCCAGGCGATTCTTGCCAAGCACAATGGCGAATTCATCCTGAAATCGAAGCTGCGCGAAGGCACCGAAGCCATCGCCATCCTGCCCGCCAAGCGCGTGCTGCAAAGCCTGCCCGCCGTTACGGAAACCCAGGCCGTTTCGCCGCGCCGGAAAAGCTTTGCCTGAGCCCGTAAAACCTCAGATGAACTGCGAAATCACCACATACCCGGCATAACCGGCATTGGCGACGATCAGGCAGAACACCGCGAAGGACCCAAGGTCCTTCGAGTGCTTGCCCATCTCCGAAATCTCCGGCGATACCCGGTCGACGATCTCCTCGATGGCCGTGTTAAGCGCCTCGAAAGCGATCATCAGCAAAAAGAGGATCGCCATCGCCACATATTGGAAGAAGTTGGCGCCGACGATGGCGAAGATGACCATGGCGACGCCGAAGGCGATCAGCTCATGGCGGAAGGCGGATTCGCCGAGCAGGCGCCGAGCGCCGGCAGCCGAATAGGTCGCCGCGGCGATCAGGTGGCTGAAGCCCGTCTTCTTTTCGATTGGTCCCTGACCCATTCTTCAATCCTGTTCTTGCCGCACTCGTGGAGCAAATACCCCGGCAATTTGTTTGCCGCATTTCCAGTCGACGCGATCTCGCTTCGGCTGGAAATGCTTGGGGGTCTCAATCCACGCCATCAAGGCTCTTTGCCGACCGCTCGCTACGAACGGTTGCTGACGCCCGCCTGAACGAAGGTCGCCATGCCGGAATGGCAGGCGGCCGCCGCCTTGACGATTCCGGCGGCAAGGGCCGCACCGGTGCCCTCGCCCAGACGCATGCCGAGCGCCAGAAGCGGCGTCTTGCCGAGCTTCTCGATCGCCTTCATATGCGCCGGCTCCGCCGAGACATGGCCGATCAGGCAATGGTCGAGGGCCGATGGATTGGCGGCGCGCAGGATGGCGCCGGCCGCCGTCGCGACATAGCCGTCGATGATGACGGGGATTTTCTGCATGCGCGCGGCAAGGATCGCGCCGGCCATCGCCGCGATCTCGCGGCCGCCGAGGCGGCGCAGAACTTCCAGGGGATCGGAAAGGTGATCGCGGTTCAGCGCCACCGCCTTCTCGACGGCGGCGATCTTGCGCTGGAGCACATCACCTTCCGAACCGGTGCCCGGACCGACCCATTCCGCAGCCGTGCCGCCGTAAAGCGCCAGGTTGATGGCCGCGGCGATCGTCGTGTTGCCGATACCCATTTCGCCGATGCAGAGCAGGTCCGTGCCGCCGGCAACGGCTTCCATGCCGAAGGCCATGGTGGCGGCGCAGTCGCGTTCCGACAGCGCCGGCTCTTCGGTAATGTCGGCCGTCGGATAATCGAGCGCGAGGTCGAAGACCTTCAGGCCGAGATCGTGCGTCACGCAGATCTGGTTGATCGCCGCGCCGCCGGCCGCGAAGTTTTCCACCATCTGCGCCGTGACGGAGGACGGATAGGGCGTGATGCCCTGCTTGGTGACGCCGTGGTTGCCGGCGAAGATCGCGACCAGCGGGCGCGTCACGGCCGGAGCGCGGCCGGTCCAGGCGGCAAGCCAGAAGGCGATCTCTTCCAGGCGGCCGAGCGCACCCGGCGGCTTGGTCAGCTGTGCGTCCCGCTCGCGCGCGGCCACCAGCGCGGCCGCATCCGGACCGGGCAGATTGCGCAGCAATTCACGGAAATCATCGAACGGCAGGCCGCTGGCACTCATCTTGGGAATTCCTTGGTTGGGCTTTCAAAGGCAGGTGCTTCCTAATAGAGGCAGGGCGCGGCGCCGACAACCGCATTTGCGGCAGAGGCTGCCGCCTTTTGCGGCGGCAGGCGGCGACAGGTGTCGCGCATCGGAAAGTGGCCCGGCGATACGGGTTCTACGATGCCGACACGGGTGCGAAGACTGCGCGGCGGTCAGCACCCTCCTCCATCCTCGAGCATGCTCCGGGGACTATTCTTCCAGGGGTCGGCAGCCAGTCCGGCCGCCCGCCAGCAGGGGCCCAAAGCGTGACCATCCAGGACTATATCGACGACATCGCCCGCTCCGTCGCCTTTCTCTCCCGCGTGCATGTACCGCAGCGCCATTTCATCGGCCATGACGGCAAGCTGTCACGCGCCGTCGCGGCTTTTCCCATCGCCGGCGTGCTGATCGTGCTGCCGCCGGCAGCGCTTGCCGCCGTGCTGCTCGCCTTCCACGCCCCGCCGCTGCTGCTCGCCTTCGCCGTGCTCGGCCTGCAGGTGCTGATAACAGGCGCGCTGCATGAGGACGGCCTGTCCGACAGCGCCGACGGCATCGGCGGCGGGCGCGACCGCGACAGCTCGCTCGCCATCATGAAGGACAGCCGCGCCGGCTCTTATGGCGTCGTCGCGCTCGTCCTGTCTTTCGGTATCCGCAGCGCCGCCATATCAGCGCTCGCCCTCGTCCTGACGCCCGCCGGCCTTGCCATGGCCGTGCTCGCCGCCGCGGCCGCAAGCCGCACCACCATGGTCTGGCACTGGTCGCTTTTGCCGCCCGCCCGGCGCGATGGGGTGGCCGCCTCGGTCGGCGAGCCGGACCGCACGGCAACCGTCGTGGCGCTCGTCACCGGCATCCTGCTTGCCGCCGCCCTTCTCATGCCGCACGCGACGATCTTTTCGCTGGTACTTTCGCTCGTCGCCGCCATCGCCGCCGTGCTGGTGTTCAACCGCATCACGCTGCGCAAAATCGGCGGCCATACCGGCGATACGATCGGCGCCACGCAGCAGCTCACGGAAATGTCGGTCCTTACGGCTCTTGCCTTGGCGCTGTGAGCTGACGATATAGGACTGCGAAAGCACAAGTGGGATCTCCGGAGACGCAATGGAATCGCCCTGCATCCTCGTCTGTTCGATCGACATGGTGACCGGCTACTGTTTCGGCTGCGGCCGCACGCGCGATGAAATCGGCGCGTGGTCGCTCTACACGTCCGAACAGCGCCGCGCGATCATGGCCGAACTGCCGGCCCGTCTCGAAACCGTCGAGCGCAAGCCGCGCCGCGAGACCCGCCGCACGCGCATGGCGCGGGAGCGCGGCGAGGCATGAGGCTCTATATCCTCTTCGGCATTCTGGGCGCCGGCCTCGTGCTCCTGATCCTCAATCACGACGGCGGCCGCACGCTCGGCATCGACAACAATGATTTCGGCCGCCTCGTCACCCTGTCGGCGATCGGCACGATGATGGGCGCGGGCATTCTCGCCAGCCGCCGGCAATGGGGCGAAAGCCTGCGTCAGGCCGCGATCTGGCTACTCATCATCCTTGCCCTCGCAACGGGCTATCTCTATCGCTTCGACCTTCAGCACGTCGGCAACCGGCTGACAGCCGGCCTTATCCCCGGCCGCGCGGTCGTGACGACGGGCGCCGGCGGCGAGCAGATCCTCGTGATCAACAAAGGCGTCTCCGGCCATTTCGAAGCCGATGTCAGCATCGACGGCACGCCGCTGCGCATGATGGTCGATACCGGCGCAAGCTCGATCGTGCTCACCTATGACGACGCGATGCGGCTCGGCATCAACGCCGACAATCTCGTCTTCTCCATCGAAGTCTCCACTGCCAACGGCCGCGCCATGGCCGCCCCGGTAACGCTGCGCCAGGTCGCCATCGGCCCCATCATGCGCGGCACGATCCGCGGCATGGTCACCCAGCCCGGCCAGCTCGACCAGAGTCTGCTCGGCATGAGCTTCCTGGAAACCCTCGGATCCATCGAGATTACCCGCGACGAGCTGCGGCTGAAGGATTGATCAGGCCGCGGTCTCGAAGCGGTAGTGGAGCCGCACGCATCCCCGGTCGATCGCCTTGGCGCTGATGAGCGTCGGGCTGGCGCGGAACCCCGTCAGCGGAAACAGCGGATGCCCGCCCCCGAGCATTTCCGGGATGACATAGATCTCGATCTCGTCCAACGCGCCGCGTTCGAGAAACGCCATCTGCAGCTTGCCGCCGCCCAGCATCCAGACATCGCCGTCATCGAGCGCGCGCAGTTCCGCAATCAACGCATCGATATCGCTGCGGATTTCGAGAGGCCCCTTCGGCGCTTCGATCGGCCGCGACGTGACGACGAAAGTCCGCTTGCCGTCATAGGCCCAGGGCGACGGGTCGCGCGCGACGAAATCATAGGTGCCCCGCCCCATCACGACGGTGCGGATGCCGTTTAGAAAGGTGCGATAGTCATGCTCGCCGAGATCCATCCCGTCATATTTGAAGAGCCAATCCAGATTGTCGTTCTCGGCAGCGATCAGCCCGTCGAGGCTGGCGGCGATGTAACCCAATATCCTGGCCATATGAATCCCCTTGAAAAATAAACGAACATTCATTTATATATAGCCATGGCGCGACGCAAGACAATTACCGACGAGCGGCTGCTCGACACCCTTCTGGAAACCGTAATGCAGGTCGGCCCTGCGGGCCTCACCTTCGCCCGTGCCGCCAAAGCGTCTGGTCTCTCGGCGGCGACGCTGGTGCAACGCTATGGCGACCGCGAGAAGATGGTGCGGGCCGTGCTGCTGCGGGCCTGGGACCGGCTGGACGCGGAGACCGACGCGGCAGACGCCGAAGCTGACTTGAGCCCGGCTGGCGCCGTCGATCTCCTAATGCGGCTGATGCCGGCGGAAACAGCCGAACGCAATGCGACCGACGGCCTGCTCCTTCTGCGCGAGGATATCCGGGACCCGGCCCTTCGCGCCCGCGGCGCCGCCTGGGCCTATCGCCTGGCCGAGGCCCTTGCGCGGCGCCTGTCGGACGATGCCGCTGAAGGAACACGCCTCGCCTGGCAGATGGCGAGCATCTGGCAGGGCGCGCATATCTGGTGGGCGTTCACCCGCGAGGAGCCGGCCGAACGGGCGATACGGCGCGTGCTGGAAAGCTGGCTCGAGGAACGAAACAGCCGGGCCTGATTTCCATTTGAGATTTCAGGCACCGGGCCGCAGCCCATGCTGAATTAGAGAGATTTCTCACGCCGGGGACTTCACCCGCAGCAACAGCGGGGTCACGACCAGCACCGTCACCGTGGAAAGCGCAGCTCCGGTGAGGAAGGTCGCGCGGGAGCCATAACTGTCCCAGATCCAGCCGGCGGCGATGTTGCCGATGAGCACGACGATGCCGGTGATCAGATTGAAGACGCCGAAGGCGGTGCCCTTGAGATGTTTTGGCGCGGTGTCGGCGATCAGCGTGGCAAGCAGCCCCTGCGACAACCCCATATGCAGCCCCCAGAGCACGATGCCGGCGATGAAGATGGAAACGTTTTCCGCATAGGCGAGCGTCCCATAGGCGGCGACGAGCACGAACAGGCTGGCGATCAGAGGCCCCGACCGTCCGATGCGGTCCGACAGCGCCCCGACCGGATAGGCCGTCAGGCCATAGACGGCATGCATGATCACCATGGTGATGGGGATCCAAGCCGGCGCAAACCCCGCCTCCTGCGATTTCAGGAGCAGGAAAGCCTCGCTGAACCGCGCCAGCGTCAGGAGCGAGGCCGCGCCGATGACCATCCACACTGCTCCGTTCAGCCTAACGATATCGGCAAGCCGCGGCAGCCCGCCGGCCTTCGCCTCGAAGGGCGCCTTGGGCTCGCGCACCCCGACGATCAGCAGCAGAACGGCGAGAAAAGCCGGGATGACTGCGATCCAATAGATGGCAAGCACATCGCCGCCAAGCAGGATCATCAGCCCGATGGCGATGAGCGGCCCGATGAAACCGCCGACCGTATCCAGCGACTTGCGCAGCCCGAAGCTCGCGCCGCGCAGTTCCGGCGGCGTCACATCGGCGATCAGCGCATCGCGCGGCGTGCCGCGAATGCCCTTGCCGACGCGGTCGACGGCCTTGGCCGCGACGATCCATCCCACGGACGTGGCGAGCGGAAAGATCAGCTTGGAGACGGCACCGAGGCCGTAACCGAGCACGGCCAGCGGCTTGCGCTGGGCCATGCGGTCGGCCAGGATGCCGGAGAAGAGTTTGGTGACGGTCGCGATCGCAACGGCAAGCCCTTCGACGAAGCCGACGAAGACCGCCGACGCGCCGAGCCCGCTGACCAGATAGAAGGGCAACAGCGTCTGCACCATCTCCGAGGAGATATCCATCAGCAGGCTGACGACGCCGAGCACCCAGACCGTCGCGGGGATGGAGTTTAGCGGTCTGGATGTCATGGTCTCGCTCATGCCTCAGGAAGAATGGCGCAAGCGATAAGGGGGCGCCGCGGGACCGTCAACGTCCCGCGCGTGAAGTTCAGTTCTTCAGCTTGTAGCCGGTCTTGAAGATCCAGGCGGTGATCGACAGGCAGACGACGAGGAAACCGAGCACCGTCACGAGGCTGACGATCGGGTTGACGTCGGCGATCTCGTAAAAACTCCAGCGGAAGCCCGAGACGAGATAGAGCACCGGGTTGAAATGGCTGACCGTCTGCCAGAACGGTGGCAGCATCTCGATGGAGTAGAACGAGCCGCCGAGGAAGACGAGCGGCGGGATGATCAGCATCGGGAACAGGTTGAGCTGTTCGAAATCCTTCGCCCAGATGCCGATCATGAAACCGAACAGCGAGAAACTGACGGCCGTCAGCACGAAGAAAAGCACCATCATGAAGGGATGCTTGATCGAGATATCGACGAAGAGCGAGGCGGTGATCAGGATGATCGTGCCGACGATCAGGCCCTTGGTGGCGGCCGCCCCGACATAGCCGATGACGATCTCGATCATCGAGATCGGCGAGGACAGGATTTCGTAGATCGTGCCGGTGAATTTCGGGAAATAGATGCCGAAGGAACCGTTGCCGATGCACTGGTTGAGCAGCGTCAGCATGATGAGGCCGGGCGCGATGAAGGCGCCGTAGGACACGCCGTTCACCTCCTGCATGCGCGAGCCGATGGCCGCGCCGAAGACGATGAAATAGAGCGAGGTGGTGATGACGGGCGAGACGATGCTCTGAAGCAGCGTGCGGCGCGTGCGCGCCATCTCGAACGCGTAGATGGACTTGATCGCCTCGAAGTTCATTTGCCCTCTCCCACCAGCTCCACGAAGATGTCTTCCAGCGAACTCTGCTCGGTGGATATGTCCTTGACCCGCAACCCGCACTGCGAAAGCGCCGACAAGAGCGACGAGATGCCCGTCCGCTCGCCGGACGATACGAATTCATAGGTCAGCCGCGTACCCTCGTCCGAAAGTGCCAGCCCATAGGGCGCCAGGGCATCGGGAACGGCAGCGATGGGCTCGGCAAGCTCGACGGTCATCTGCTTGCGGCCGAGCTTGGCCATCAGCGCCTTCTTCTCCTCCACGAGCAGGATCCGGCCGTGGTTGATGACGCCGATGCGGTCGGCGATCTCTTCCGCCTCCTCGATATAATGCGTCGTGAGGATGATCGTCACGCCGTTGGCCCGCAGCCGCTCGACGAGCTGCCACATGTCCTTGCGCAGGGAAACGTCGACGCCCGCCGTCGGCTCGTCGAGGAACAGCACCTTGGGCTCGTAGGACAGCGCCTTGGCGATCAGCACGCGCCGGCGCATGCCGCCGGAGAGATGGCGCAGCACCGTGTCCTTCTTGTCGTAGAGCGAGAGGTCTTTCAGGATGCGCTCGATCAGTGCCGGGTTCGGCGGGCAGCCATGCAGGCCGCGCGAGAAGGCGACGGTGTTTTCGACCGTCTCGAAGGCGTCAAGCGTCAGCTCCTGCGGCACGAGGCCGATGATCGAGCGCGTCTTGCGGTAGTCGCTGAGAATGTCATGGCCGCCGACGGTGACCGTGCCGCCGCTCGGCGTGACGATGCCGCAGATGATGGAGATCATCGTCGTCTTGCCGGCGCCGTTCGGCCCGAGCAGCGCGAGGATTTCGCCCTGCTCGATATCGAGGTCGACGCCTTTCAGCGCCTGGAACCCGGAAGCATAGCTCTTGGTGAGATTGCGTATGGAAACGATGGGCGCCATCGGTGGCTCCGGAAAGAGGAGATGTCATGCGGAAGGACACCCTATATGGCGTGTCCTTTCCAGGTTTTCACCCGCAGGCAGCAAAAAATTCTCAGGGTCCGACGGCCGCCTGTCATCAAACCGTGACCCGCATCCAGCATGGTCGCGACGAGGCCGAAGGGACGGTTTTGCACCCCGCGCACCTGCCGTTCCCCTGCTTCCGCAACGGCCTCGCTCCCGAACCCTGAGGGAGTCCCCGGCGGCCCCATCCGCCACGCTTCCCCGTGGAAGCACCGCATCCAGCCCTGCCGGTCGCCCGGCCGGGATGTCGGAATGTGACGTTCCAGGCATCCGTTCCCCCAAGGCGGATTGCCAACCCCTCTTTGACCGGCGCCCCTGCCGGTCTTTTTTTGCCCGCAAAACCCGTCATTTGCCGGCGACCGCCGCATCGAAAACCGACCGCTGCGCGGCAAAGGCGCGCTGATAGGCGGGCCGCTTCTTTCCGCGGGCGATATAGGCGGCAACGAGGGGATATTCCGGCAGCAGGCCGGAGGATTCCAGCCGGCGAACCGCGTGGATCATCATCAGATCCCCGGCGCTGAAGGCACCGTCGAGCCATTCGCCCTCCCCGAGATGGCGGGAGAGTTCCCCAAGCCGCGCGCGAATTCGGTCGTCGAGCATCGGCAGCCGCTCGGCATACCAGGGTTTGTCGCGCTCCACGATCACGGCCATCGAGCGCTCGACGATCGGCGGCTCCACCGTCGCGACCGCCGCAAACATCCACATGATCGCCCGCGCCCTGCCCTTCGCATCCCTCGGCAGCAGGCCGGAGTGCTGCTCGGCGATATGCAGCACGATGGCGCCGGATTCAAAGAGCGCAAGATCGCCTTCCTCATAGGTCGGGATCTGCCCGAAGGGATTGAGCGCGAGATGCCCGGGCTGCTTCATCGCCTTGAAGGTCAAAAGACGCACGTCATAGGGTTTGCCGACCTCCTCCAGAGCCCAGCGCACGCGCATGTCGCGCGCCAGCCCCTGCCCGCGATCCGGCGAGCTTTCGAATGCGGTGATCGTGGCGGTCATCGTCTCTCTCCCTGGCTGCTCGTCTGAAAGACGGTTGGCCGGGGAGAATTCCGACATCAGGCCTGAACTTTTGCAAGTGCCTCTAAAGGCTGCAATGGCGATAGCCGGATTTGCGGGCGCGCAGGTCGAAGTGGAAATGGTCCTTGTGGAAACGGTCGCTGCCCGGCCCGAGCACGGTCGAGAAATACTTGCAGCTGTCGCCGCGCACCGCCTTCAGGAGACCCTTCTCGCGGAAGGCGAAGAAGCCTTTCTTCTCGATGACGATGGCCTTGCCGTTCTTCAGCACGATCTTGCCGACATCGATCGCATTGCCCTTGGCATGCTCCGACATGGCGGCGCCCTTCTGCGAATTCATAGTGCGGCAGGAATAGGAGGACATCTGGTGGATAGCCGCAACGCCCGAGAGATAGCGCATGCGGCTGGAGGGCACGAGCTCGTCCTTCACCCAGCGGGCGAAGGCCTCGGTAATCTGGCAGTTCACCTGCGCGGCCGGCTTGATCTGGATGCCGCCGGAAAGCCCCGATAGTTCGACCGGCCACTCGATGCCGCAGGAACGCCCGCGCGAAATACGCGGGACATCACGGAATTTCACACCGAGCCGCTGCAACCGCTGCCGGCAGGCCTTTTCGGACGCCGGCATGCCGCCCATCGTTTCGGGCATCTGCATGGGATTGGAAAGCCGCGGCAGAAAGGCGACCTGTTCGCCCTCGACGGCCTGACGCTTGCGCGTCGTCGCCTTGTCCGGCACCCGCAGGAAACCGTCATTCTCCGCCGGCATGCTCATTTCCATACCGGCCTCCGACATCGGAATGCCGTCCGGCTGGCCGACCTGCTGCGGCGTGTCCGAGCCGATGCCATCGACGACGACCTGCGTGGCGTTGCCCTCGGCAATTTCGTTCGCCTGCGCTTCCGCCAGCCCCTCGACGCGCTGGACACCCAGCCCCTCATCCATGTTGACGCCGCCCTCGGGCAGGGTCAGCACGCCGGAAGAAGCCTGGACGGGATCGGAAATCCCCATGGCCTCGTCGCTATCGATCATCGGCAGACGTTTCTTCTCGGCGACCGGCGCATTCATTGCCGTGTCTATGCTGTCGCTGCCTCCGGTGGGTTCGCTGACGGGATAGACGCTGACGTCCTCGCCCGTATCCCCCATGTCCCTGGCCTGGTTTCGCGAAACCTCTTTCATCGGCCGGATAGCGCCGACGCCGCCGCCGTCGATATCCTCGGGCGGCGCCAGGCCGCCCGAACAGGCGGCCAGCATCGCCGGGATGAGAAGCAGCCCGAGCGGCCTGCGGAGACGAGAAACGAACGCAATACCCATTGTCACTTCCGCCTGGCACCCGCCCCGCCCGATGCGAGGTCCGTGATGTCCCGTGTCTGTCCGGCAATGGTGCAGTCCGCTTTTGTCCGCATTCGGACAGCACAGGCACGAAACCGGACGCGGGGAACCATACCCCCGCAATTCCACTGGATTTTCTCGCAACAGGGTAAAGGAACCGTTGTCTTTCCGAACGAAAAACCCCGGCGCGGGGGCGCCGGGGCGAGGTTTTCCGGAGAAAAGTCTTTTGCTTTTATGCGGCGCGGCGCCGGTGGTCCGCCGCTCCGGCTGGCGAGAGCCGGAAGTTCCCGAGCAGCCGCTTCAGCTGCTCGCTTTCCTGGGTCAGCGTCTGGCCGGCGGCGTTGGTTTCCTCCACCATCGCGGCGTTCTGCTGGGTCATCTGGTCCATCTGGTTGACGGCGGTGTTCACTTCGGCAAGGCCGGTCGCCTGCTCGCGCGCCGAGGTCGCGATCGAATTGACCTGCTCGTTCACCTTGTTGACGAGCGCTTCGATCTCCGTCAGCGCATCGCCGGTCGAGCGCACCAGCGCCACGCCGGTACCGACCTCGGCCGCCGAGTTACTGATCAGGCCCTTGATCTCCTTGGCGGCATTGGCCGAACGCTGCGCCAGTTCGCGCACCTCCTGCGCCACGACCGCAAAGCCGCGCCCCGCCTCGCCGGCACGCGCAGCCTCCACGCCGGCATTCAGCGCCAGAAGGTTGGTCTGGAAGGCAATCTCGTCGATCACGCCGATGATCTGGCTGATACGGCTCGAAGCATCCTCGATGCGGCTCATCGCGGCGACGGCATCTCGCACAATCGTGCCGGAGCGGCTGGTCGACTGCTTCGTCTCGGCCACCATGCGGCTTGCCTCGGCAGCCCGCTCGGAGGCGCTGCGCACCGTGGCGGTGATCTCGTCGAGGGCGGCTGCGGTTTCCTCCAGCGAGGCCGCCTGCTGCTCGGTGCGGTGCGACAGGTTGTTGGCCGCCTCGGCAATGCCGCCGGCGCTGCCATAGACGACGTCCGTGGACCGGGCGATCGCGTTGACGGTGCCCGAAAGCGCATCAACGGCGCGGTTGAAGTCGTCACGCAGCTTGGCATATTCCGGTGCGATCGCATTGATCGACACCGTGAGGTCGCCGGCCGCAAGACGCTCCAGCGCCTCGCCGACCGTCTGCATGGCATCCGACTGGCTCTGGCTCACCGCCCGCTGGCGGCGCTCGCCTTCCGAACGCTCGGCATCGAGACGACCCTGCTGCTCGCCTTCGCGGATGCGCAGCTCCGCCCGCTCGGCAACCGACTGGCGCAGCACCGAAACGACCTTCGCCATCGCGCCGATTTCGTCCTTGCGCTCCGTTTCCGGCACGTCGCGGGACACATCATCCTCGGCAATCGACTGCATCGATGCCTTGAGGCGCAGGATCGGGCCGGTGACGCTCTTCACGATGCCGTAGGCGGCGAGGATGATGGCAAGGCCACCGATAGCGAGGATCATCGCCATCTCGATCGCATTGCTGCGGAACATCGCCGCAAGGTCATCCGCATAGACGCCCGTGCCGACGACCCAGCCCCAGGGCGCGAAACCGGCGACATGCGAGTATTTCAGGACGGGCTCGTCAAAACCCGGCTTCGGCCAGAGATAATCGACGAAGGCCTGGCTGTCCGGGCTGCCCTTCACGGCCTTGACGAATTCCGTGAAAATCTTCTTGCCGGTCGGGTCAGCCATGGCCGACTGGTCCGTGCCGTCGAGCGCCGGCTTGATCGGATGCATCACGATCACCGCGTTCATATCGTTGATCCAGAAATAGCCGCTGCCCTCGTAGCGCAGCGCCCGCACCGCATCCTTGGCGCGGGTCTGCGCTTCCTCGCGCGTCAGCGTGCCGGCCATTTCCAGATCGTTGTAATGCTTGAACAATGTCAGCATGCTCTGGTCCATCGCCGCAAGCTTCGACTTGCGTTCGGCCACCATCGCATCCTGATAATGATAAAGACTATAGACGAGAGCCGCAGCGAAGATGGTCAAGGCAAGTCCGACCAGCAGCGATAGACGTGTCGATATTCTGAAATTCTTCACCGGGCTCTCCTCCACCTTGTGGCGCACTGCGCCTTGTGCCCGAGGGTCCGGGAAACCTTTTAAAATCGTCTAAAATTGCAATCATCAATTTTGGGATCGCGCATATACGCGACAAAGCCGGGTATCTGCGTGGCAGCAGCCTCTTTCTCCCTCGTCCGCATTCGGCTAGACCTTTCGAAAATGGAGAGGACCCGCATGACAGAGACCCGCACGCCGAACGGCCAGCTCACCCTTCGCACGCTCGCCATGCCCGGCGATGCCAATGCCGCCGGCGATATTTTCGGCGGCTGGGTCATGGCGCAGATGGACTTGGCGTCCGGTATCCGTGCAGCTGAACGCGCCCGCGGCCGCGTGGTCACGGCGGCCGTCAAGGAAATGGCCTTCGAACTACCGGTAAAGATCGGCGACACGCTCAGCATCTACACCGACATCGCCCGCGTCGGCCGCACCTCGATCACGCTCAGCGTCGAGGCCTGGGCGCAGCGCTACCTGACGACGACACTGGAAAAGGTCACCGGCGCCACCTTCATCATGGTCGCGCTCGACCAGTCCGGCCAGCCCACTCCGGTTCCGGTCGAATAGAGGACGCCAGCGCGATGGAGCACACCGCCCCGGATCCCGCCCTGTTCGGTCATGTTCGTGTCGTCATCGGCATGGTGGTCAGTCTCAGCATCGCCCGCATCCTGACGGGCATCGCCCTTCTGGTGCAGCATCCCGGCAAGGTGAAGCCCTATCCCGTACATCTCGCCTGGGCGGGTTTCCTCCTGCTGTTCCTCCTGCATTTCTGGTGGTGGGAGTTCCGCCTGCAGGCGCTGACGACGATCGGCTTCGGCGTCTATCTCTTCCTGATCAGCTATTGCTGCCTGTTCTTCCTGCTCGCCGTGCTGCTCTTCCCCACCCTGCTCGACGACTATGCCGGCTACGAGGACTATTTCTACTCCCGCCGCAAATGGTTCTTCGGCGTCTTCGCTGTCGTCTTCGCCGTCGATCTGCTCGACACGGCCCTCAAGGGCGAAGCCTATTTCGGCTCCTTCGGCTACGAATACCCGTTGCGCAACGCCGTCTTCATCCTGCTCTGCCTCACCGCCGCCTGGACCGCCAGCCGCCGCTACCACACCACTTTCGTGACGCTCGGCATCCTCTACCAGCTAAGCTGGATTTTTCGCGCGTTCGACATGCTGGAATAGTCAACCGCGCAGGAAGGACGCCCGCTTGTCGAAACTTAAGCCGGGGAAAACCGCGGTCTCCAGATCGTTGGGAGAAACGTCGAACTGTTGGTAGAGCATCGCCGCCGCCAACTGTCGCAAATCCGCCGTCGGCCTCAAGTCACGGTCTTCGAGCAGATCGCCCTCGGCAAGCGATGGCCATTCGCTATAGACTTTGCCACCGGCCACCGCACCACCGGCAAGAATGGCGACACCACCCGTGCCGTGATCGGTGCCCTTGGAACCGTTTTCACGTGCGGTGCGACCGAATTCCGTGACGGCAAGCACCGCCGTCTTGCGCCAGACGGGAGGCGGAAGCTTTTCCTTCAGCGTAGAGATGGCCGTCACAAGATCCTTGAGCGGCTTCGGAAAGAGCTTCGCCTGATTGACATGCGTGTCCCACCCGTTGATAGAGAAATTCGCGATGCGGTGATCGCCGGCCAGCATACCGGCCGTCAGTTCCGCAACGGCGCGAATACCCGCGCTGCGTTTTTCCTCTTCCGCGCGTATGAGGTCGGAGGACATATCCGTCTCCGTCGCTTCGCTAAGAGCCGCCGCAAAAGCGGGGTCGTTCCTATAGAGCAGGACGAAGAAGGCTTGCTCGTCCTCCGTGAACGCGAGGTTGGCCCTTGTCGACCAGACATCGACGGGATTTCTACCTGAAAGGATCAATTCCGCCGTCGTGGTGATGTCGATCGCCCGGCGCTCGGCTGGCCGTGGGATGGTGCTAATAGCACGGTTGAGCCAACCGGTACGTTCCGCCTTTACCGTTGCCCCGCCGCTCTCCAGCATGTCCTGCCCATCGAAATGACTGCGTGCCTCACGATAGGGCGTGGAGACGGCATGCACGAAACCGAGTTCCCGGGCCTTCCAGAGGGGCAACAGGTCCTTTGCCGCGGGATGCAGACCGAAAAAGCCGTCGAGATCAATAAGACCGTCATCTGTCCCCAGCGAAAGCGTCGGCCGCATCTGGCGCAGCAGCGGATCGCCATGGGGCTGCACCAATGCCAGCCCGTCCATCGCACCACGCAGCACGATCGTCACCAGCCGGTTGTCGCCGGGCATGGCGGCAAAGCTGACGGGCGTCACGAGCGGTGCGGCCGCCAGGCAGCAGGCTCCCGTCAGAAAGGCTCGACGGTTGATCTCGCTCGTCATCGTCAGCTCCTAACGTCTGTTGAATTCCGGTGACGCCAACACCATCGCCATCGCCACTTCACGATTCGGCGCACGCGCGACGGTTTCAATCGTATCTGCCCGTGCCGCATCCGCCATCGTCGCCTCCAGAAAGGCACTCGGCTCAAGGTTACCGCCAAAGCGCGCCACGAGCCGTCGTGCAAACGCGATGCGCTCGGTAATCTGCGATGCAGTTATCCAGGCCGAGAGCCCCTCTTCCCAGCCCGCCGGGCTCGGTACCGACCAAATCGGCTGCCCGAGGCGTTCGATCGCGCCGACGGAGAAAGGATTGGCGCCGAGCGCGGGTTTGCCGTCAGCGGTGATCATCATGACGTCACCGAGATTCATGACATCTGATGCAGGCCGCCAGTTTGCTTCCTTGTCGAGCTTGCGCGGCTCGAACATGGCCTCTGGCGCATTCAGCGAACGAAGCGCGGCGACCACGAAGTCAAAGGGCTGCCGCGCCTTGAGACCGCCCTCCTCCCAGCTGCGCGGATGATCCAACATCGCGCGATAGACCGCAAGGAGTTGTCCATCATGCTGTCGCCAAGCCGCAACCATGCTATCCACCACCGGCCCAGGCGCATCGTCCGCAATGAAATGCGAGGCCAGCTTGCGGCAGATGTGCCGGCTCGTTTCCTGTCGCGATGCGAGATCGTCAAGCAGGTCGTAGACCTGCACCATATCCCGTTTGTCACCGCCATATTGGCGGCCCAGCACCGTATGGGTGCCCGGTTCGGCGAGCCGCCGACGAAAGACGGTCTTGAAGGCCGGTATACCGAATGTGACACCGGTCAGAACGAGGGCCGCCGCGCGCACATCCTTCTGATCGTAACCGGTCCCCGCCCCCATCGTGTGCAGTTCTATGAGCTCCCGTGCAAGATTCTCATTGAGTCCGAGGCGAGCTTTCATGCCTTGCTCGGAGTTGGGGCCGACCGACCGTGCCTGATCAAGATAGAAAAGCATGGCGGGGTGGAGAACCGCCGCCTTCAGAAGATCGGAAAAGCGGCCCGCTAGGTTCGGCCGGATCGCCTCGGCTTCATGCAACGACGTCAGAACGCGCATATAGCCGCCCTTGCGGGCATCGACGGCAAAGTGTCCAGCCCAGAACGTCGAGAGCCTTTCAAAAAAGCCATTCATGGACAAGGTCGCCTGCCGGACTTTCGCATGCCGGTCCCGCTGGACCGCATTGGCCAGAGCCACGGTGTAGGGATATACGACACGCGCGCCGATCAGCATCGACGTATTCTTTTTGCGGGCGTCGGCGTCGGCCAGCTGGGCTGCTCGATAGGCGGGAAATCGCGCCCGGCGTCCTTCTATACCTTCATAGGGGAAGAAGCAGGGTTCGCGCGCGCCCCGGTTCACCTGGGCGATCAGG
The DNA here is from genome assembly GCF_049199205.1 of Shinella sp. M31. Classification (NCBI taxonomy): domain Bacteria; kingdom Pseudomonadati; phylum Pseudomonadota; class Alphaproteobacteria; order Hyphomicrobiales; family Rhizobiaceae; genus Shinella; species Shinella sp. M31. The sequence continues at coordinate 28,832 of NZ_JBLZPH010000135.1, forward strand.
TCATCGACACTGCCCGGTGGCTGCTCATCCGGTCGACGGCCATAGCCGTAACGCATCGACGCCATGGTCTCAAAGCTTCTGGTCACGCGACAGCCTCATTCCGATCCACTCATCTTGCGTGGAATTGCGACTATTTTGGGAGACGCTTCACCCCTTGAACACGAAGGCCGCGCCGGCTGCGATCAGCATGAAGCCAACGGCATGGTTCCAGGTCAGGCTTTCCTTCAGCCAGAAGACGGAGAAGCCGGCGAAGACGAGGAGGGTGATGACTTCCTGGATCGTCTTCAGTTGGGCAGCCGAATAGACCTCGTGGCCGATGCGGTTGGCCGGCACGGCCAGACAATATTCGAAGAAGGCGATGCCCCAGCTGGCGAGGATCGCGATGAAGAGCGGCGCCGACTTGAACTTCAGGTGGCCGTACCAGGCGAAGGTCATGAAGACGTTGGAAAGGGCGAGAAGCACGATCGGCCAGACGGCCGCGGGGTTGAGGCTGAAGGGCATGGGCGATTCCTGACGCTGGGAGACACTGTCTGCCCCGAGATATCCGAGCGGCAGCCGTCGTCAAGGCCGGAACGTCATGGATTCTCGCGATCCCCCGTTAAGACAATCTTATGCCCACCGCCACACCATCCGCCCACATCGCCGCGGCGGCGATTCCTGCGGACCGGGAAGACCATGACGGATGCGGCCCGGCTGATGCCGGAGGACGAAGCGACACGACGGCAGATACTCTCCGCACAGGCCCTGTCCGTGCTGGACGGCATCACGCTGTCGCTTGGCGCGAACTGCTTCCTCGCCGCCACCACCGCCGCCGTGCTTTGGCTCGACGAACCGGGCATCGGCATCCTGGCTTGGCTCGCCACCGTCTTCGCCATCAATCTCGCCCGCTATATCGGCGTGCGGATCGTCCACCGGCTCAACTGCGCCGTGGAGCGGCCGAAGCGCGCACTCGGCGTGCTGTCGCTCGGTGCGCTTGGCGGCGGCCTCGCCTGGAGCCTGCCGCCCTTCATCGGCGCGGCCTACGGGGCAACCGGCCTCAACCCCTATCTGATATTCATCATCGCCGGCATCTGCGCAGGCTCCCTCATGCAGAGCACCGCCTATGCCCGCACCGCCCTCGTCTTTGCGGGACCGCCACTCGCCACGATCACCCTCTCCCTCCTGCTCACCGGAACGACGGCCACCCTTGTCGTCACCGCCGACGTGCTTTTGCTCGCCGTCATGATGCTGCGCGTCAGCCAAGTCAGCGAGGCCGGCTTCATCCGCAGCCAGATCGACCGGTTGAACGCCGTGGCGCTCGCCGCCTCGCTGTCGGACGCCAATACGGAAATCCGCCAGTCCTACGAGCAGCTCGCCTCGCTCGCCAACCGTGACCCGCTGACCGGGCTCGGCAACCGCGCACTGTTCAACCAGCGCCTGCGCGATCTGCTCGACGGGACCGTGCCCGCCGGCACGCTCGCCCTGCTGGTGATCGATCTCGACCGCTTCAAGGCGATCAACGACACGATGGGCCACGGCGCCGGCGATGCCGTGCTGACGCAGATCGCCACCCGCCTCGCCGGCCTCACCGGACCTGACGATACGGTCGTGCGCCTCGGCGGCGACGAATTCGCCGTCATCATCGAAGGCGACAATGCCGAGGCTCGTGGCCGCGAAATCGGCGACGGCATCGTCCGGCTGGCCGCCGATCCCATCGTCATCGACGGGCGTCCCGTCACCGTCGGCGCCAGCGCCGGCCTTGCGCTCCATCCCCAGCACGGCGAGACGGCCGACGACCTCTTCGCCAGTGCCGATATCGCGCTCTACGCCGCCAAGGAAGGCGGCCGCCGCCGGCTCGGCCTGTTCAATCCGATCCTCAAGGCCCGCATCGAGCGCCAGCGCCTTGTCGAGGCCGGCCTGACGGAGGCCATCGAGAACCGTGACCTGACCGTCGTCTTCCAGCCGCAGGTGGAGCTTGCCACCGGCCGCGTCACCGGCTTCGAGGCGCTGCTGCGCTGGATGCATCCTGAACTCGGCGCCGTCAGCCCGCCGGATATCGTGCGCGCCGCCCATGCCCTGCACATCTCGCCGTCATTGACCGGTTATGTCGCGACCCGCGCCGCCGAGCTTTTGCAGACCCTGCCCCGGCTCGGCCTGCCCGAAGCCGCGGTTGCCGTGAATGTCTCGCCGCGCGAATTCTCCGGCGATACGCTGTCGCGCCTGCTTGCCGATATCGTTAAGGCCCACGCTATTTCCCCGGCGCTGATGGAAATCGAGATCACCGAGGAGGCGACGCTCGACACGCAGGCGGCGGGCGCCGAACTCGCCCGTCTGGAAGCGGCCGGCTTCCGCCTGGCGGTCGATGATTTCGGCATGGGCCATTCCTCGCTCGCCTATCTCGTCAGCCTGCATATCGACCGGCTGAAGATCGACCGCAGCTTCGTCACGGGCATCGCCACCAGCCGCGAGAACCAGGCCCTCATCGCCGCCCTCATCGGCATCGGCCATGCGCTGTCCATCGATATCGTCGTGGAAGGCGTCGAGAACGAGGAAGAGGCCGAAGTGCTGCGCATGCTCGGCTGCCGCCATGCCCAGGGCTACCATTTCGCCCGCCCGATGCCGGCCGCCGACATCCCGCGCTGGCTCGATCAGCACGCCGCGCAGATGGCCCGCAAGACGACCGGCGAACACTAGATTTTCCTTCCGGTAAGGCAAAAAATAGCCCCGAGCGTTTCCGCCCGGGGCCTTTGAAGCGATGCCTAGGAGCCTCGCCGCGCCTGCGATCAGGCCGGCAAAGCCTTGCGCAGGCTGGAGGCGCGCAGGCCGTAGTAGATGACGCCGGCAATGGCGACGCCGAAGAACCAGCCATAGACACCCCACCAGGACGGCATGATGCTGGTGAAGCCCGGCAGGATCGACGAGAAGACGATGCCGACACCGGCCGCGATCAGCGCGTTGACATGCCAGCCGTTCTCGAAGCGGAACTCGCCGTCTTCACGGTAGAGCGCCTCGACATTCACCCGGCCTTTGCGGATGAGGTAATAGTCGACCATCATCACGCCGAAAATCGGGCCCATCGTGTTGCCGATCATGTTGACGAAATGCGCCGCACCGCTTTCCCAGGGCGCGAAGGGATACAGCACCAGCGCGATGAACGCCGCGATATAGCCGCCCTTCTTGAAGTCGATATGCTTGGGGAAGACGTTGGCGAAATCGAAGGCCGGCGAGACGAAGTTGGCCACGACGTTGATGCCGAGCGTGGCTACCGCGAAGGTGAGCGCGGCGAGCAGCGCCAGGAACACGCTGTCGAACTTGGCCGAGATCTGGTCGGGATGCAGCAGCACCTCGCCATAGACACTATAGGCCGCAATCGTGGTGACGCCGGCCACCAGCGAGAACAGGATGAGGTTGACCGGCAGGCCCCAGAGATTGCCGACCGTCAGCGAACGCTCGCTCGGGCAGTAGCGCGAGAAGTCGCAGAAGTTGAGATAGAGCGCCGAGAAATAGGTGACCCAGATCGCGGCGACCGCACCGAGAGCGGCAAGCGAGCCCGGCACGCCCGGAACCCCGGCATCCTTGGTCTTTTCCAGCAGCACGTCCATCGGGATCGTGTGGCTGAGCGAGAAACCACCGGCCTTGACAACCAGATAGACGGCAAGCAGCAGCATCATGACCCAGACGGCGGGACCGGCCCAGTCCTGGAACTTGCGCACCGTTTCCATGCCGTTCTGGATGATCAGAAGCTGGAGACCCCAGACGACGACATAGCAGATCAGTTCCAGCGTCGAATGGCCGAGCATATGGCTCGACTGGTGGAACTGCAGCAGGCTTTCGTTGCGGATGAGCAGCGCGACGATGGCGCCGGAAGCGGCCGCCGTCTGTGCGCCATACCAGAAGCAGGCGACGATGGCCCGCACGATGGCCGGAAAGTTCGCGCCCCAGATGCCGAAGGAGGCGCGGGCGAGAACCGGGAACGGCACGCCGGTGCGCACACCGGCAAGGCCGACCATGTGCATCAGGAAGAAGATGATCAGCGAGCCGACGCCGATGGCGAGCAGGAAGTTCACGAAACTTCCGCAGAACAGAAACAGGCTGGCGGCGAGGTAATAGCCCCACAGGCTGTGCACGTCCGATGTCCAGACGTTGAAAATGGAAAAGGCCCCCCAGTTACGCTCCTTCGCGGGCGCAAGGTCCTCGTTATACAGTTGCGGTGATGCCCCGGGTGGTATCGTCATCCTAATCCCTCCTGACGTTTGAACCCTGTGCGAGCTATCTGATCCGACGTTTCGGGAGTGTCAATCGAGCAAAAATAGCCTTTGCCATCAGCAGGTTGCATGAGAAAGCGGCCGCCGTCACAAAATTGTTAACAAAAACAGCTTTCTATCGTGCACAGCGAGGTCTTTGGCACAGAGCCACGCGTTGGAAAGCGAACAAGACTTTCAATCGCCGGAATAAAATCTTTCGCATCAGATCGGGGTAGTCCACCTGGGCGCCGTCGCAGATTCGCATCTCTGCGAAGACATGGCCGGGCAAAGCGCCCGACCCCGCATTCCATCGACATAGCAGCTTGTCACGCTCTCCCAGCACGCACAGCCCGTGCCCGGTTCCGCTCTACCTTGGCCAGTAGAACCAGCGAAACCGCCAGCATCAGGCCGCCGTTGAACGGGTGCAGCGCCTGTAAAACGCCCGAACCGCTGCTCTTTCCGACTGCAATCAACGCCACCTGCACAAGATAGAGCGCCACCAGCAATCCGGCCCACCAGCGCAAGGGACGAGCCGCCCGCCCCAGCCATGCGGCGAGCGCCATCGCCGTGATAGGCAGCAAAAGGAGAAGGCCAAGCCCACCGTGCCAACTCCAGAACCGGCCATCGTGGAATAAACCGAGCCCCGCCAGCAGGTATTGCAGGAGAATAGCCACCGGCACCGCGCGCGCCACCTGCCCATACCAGAATGGTGTCACCGCCCGCGTTTTAGAGGCCGCCGGGGAATCAATGATTGTCATGGCCTACCCCCACGCTTCGACGAGGAAGCGCTGCGCATCCTGCCGCCGCCACGTTTCGAGGATCGCCGCATAGTCCTTCGCCGCGCCGTGCAGCGAGAGATCGTCGAGCTTGTCCGCGCGATAGACGAGGAACGGTGCCTGCCACGGCAGACTGCACCGATGGGCCGTCGCCTCCAGCGGACGCAGCAGCTCTTCCATGGTGAACTTGTTGGCGCCGCCGCGCTGATAGGCCTCCGGCACATTGCCGGCGGTCGCGACGACGAGTAGCGGCTTGCCCTCCAGCAGGCGGCCCTCGGTCGGATAGGTGATGTAGAACATGCGGGTCAGCACCGCATCCTTCCACGCCTGCAGCAGCGGCGGCGTGGCATACCACTGGATCGGAAACTGCAGCACGATCCGGTCGGCCGAGAGCAGCCGCGCCACCTCGCGATCCGCATCGATCGCGCCATCTGGGTAGAGCGCATACATGTCGGCGACCTCCACGCCCGGCAGGCGGGCAGCCGCAGCGGCCAGCGCCGCATTGGCGCGCGAGCGGTTGAGATCGGGGTGGAAGAGAAGGATCAAGGTCTTGCTCATGGCGTCGTCTCCTGTGTTGACGCCATCAGGATGCCGCGCATGCCGAAATCATTCCAATGGATGATTTATATATGCTATTATCGATTTCATGAATTTAAGATCCGTCGACCTGAACCTTCTCGTTATCCTCGATGCCCTGCTGGACGAGGCCCATGTCTCGCGCGCCGCCGCCAAGCTGAACCTGTCACAGCCCGCCACGTCGAGCGCGCTCGACCGCTGCCGCCATCTCTTCGGCGATCCGTTGCTGGAGCGCGGCAAGGGCGGCATGCGCCTGACGCCGAAGGCGGAAAGCCTGCGCGACCCGCTAAAAGCCCTCCTCATCGGCATCGCCGCCGTGGTCGATGCGCCGGAGGAACCGCTTTCGGAAATCCGCCAGACCGTGCGCATTCTCACCGCCGATTTTCCCGGCATACTGATCGCCGGCGCCCTGCACCGCGCGCTCGCCCGGTCGGCCCCCGGCATCGACCTGGTCATCCAGCCCTGGCACGGCGCGCCCGAGGCACTGGAATCGCTGGCCCGCGGCGCCAGCGACATTGCCCTCTCGGTCTTCCCGACCTTGGACGAGGCCGCCTTCCACCGCGAGACGCTGGTCGAGGAGCACTATGCCGTCGCCATGCGCAGGGACCATCCCGCCGCCATGAATTTCACGCTGGAGCAGTGGCTCGCCTTTCCGCACATCCTCGTCTCCGGCCGCGGCGACACGCGCACGCCCTTCGACGACCAGCTTGCCGCCCTCGGCAAGACCCGCCGCGTCGGCATCGTCGTGCCGAGCTTCCTGATGGTGCCCGCGCTTCTGGAAGACAGCGACCTCATCGCCATGATGCCCAGCCACTGCCTGCCGCCCGAGGCCGCAACGCGCTTCCACGTCGCCCTTCCGCCCATCCCCGTTACCGGCTTCCCCCTCCACCTTGCCTGGCACCGCCGCCGCGACAAGGACCGCGCGGTGCGGCATGTGGCGGATGAAGTGCGGACGCTTTTCGGCGCGTTGACGACCTAACCGATCTTGCTGACCAGCTTCGCCATCGCCAGCAAGGCGACGAGGTCGCGGATCATCGGCTTCAGGTGCCGGTCGAAATCGATCGGCGTATCGACCGGCGGCAGCTCGAAAAAGTCCTTCTTCGAGGGCAGCAGCATGAAACAATCCCGCCGCCGCAGCGCCAGACGCACGACGTCGCCGCGCCATTCCGTCGAGAGATAGTCGAGCGCCTTGGCAAGCGCGCCCTGCACGATGGGCGTGGCGGCATCCGGCCGGTCGGTGCGGAATTCGTGCGCGGCATCGATTTCAGGATTGCTGCTGGTCACCAGCGGCATCGTGCTGCCGCCGAAAAGATCGCGTATGAACAATTGCACGGTATTCGGTTTGCGGGCCACCAGCAGCACACCGGGAAATTCTTCGTCCCGCGTGAAATAGAAAATCAGGCCTTTGAAAGTGGTTTCGCGGCTCTTGCCGCTGCCGGCGATCAGTTCCGTCTCCGACAGCGTGAAGGTCAGCCCCTCATGACGACCGACGATCATGTCGCCATGTTCGCTGCGGTCACGCCGCACGAGTTCCTTGCCCGGCATCCGGCCCATGAATCGTGGCTCGACGCCGTGCCCATACTGCACCTCGTCGATGAAGCCGAAGACCAGCGGCAGCAGGCGGTCGCGCAAATCCTGCTGGAAGCGTTTCGACGGCGCCCGCGCGACGCGCCAGACGACCGTGCCGCCGAAGAACAGCAGCCCCAGCACGATGCCGACGATATCCTTGTCGATTTCGGTGAAGGCGATATAGGCGAAGATGCCGGCCAGGACGACATAGCCGCCGAATAGCAGCACCATGTTGACATAGAGCGTGTTCGTCACCCGGCCGCGCTCGGCATTGTAGGCCGCCACCGCGGTGTGCAGCGCCTCCAGCGCGCCCGCCTTCGGCATCAGTGCCGCCTCGTCAATCACCGTATCCATGATCGCCCCTCGCCCTGCCTTCCCGCATAACGGCCGGAGGCGGCCGCAAATTCGTTTCCCTTTTGTACTCAAAACCCCTTTTCTTTCCGTATGACTCTCTCCATATTCTCCGCATGGCCAAAGCTCCGAAAAAACCCACCGCCCCGAACTCCGGTTTCGAGGAAGCCCCGCAGTCGCCTTTGACTGGGGCGCCCTTCGAGGGCGAGCCTTTGTCCGGCAGCGTCTCCGACTGGGTGAAGCAGCTCGAGGCGGAAGCGGAGGCGGCAAGCGTCGAAAGCCGCCGCGAGGTCGCCTCCAAGGCCGGCAAGCACCGCAAGACGGTGGAGAACGCCGCCCGTCGCCACACGGAAAACGTCACCGCATCGAAAACTTCCCGCGGCGTCTCGATCGGCGGCTCGTCCGATCCGAAGACCCGCGCCGCCGCCGGCCTCAACCCGGTCTCCGGCATGGATGTCTCGCTGGAAGACGCCGCATCGCTCAATGCCGGCACGGCCGTGACCGCCACGGTGGAAGCGTTGTCCGCGCTCATCGAGAGCGGCAACCCGCTGTTCAAGGACGGCAAGCTCTGGACGCCGCACCGCCCGGCCCGCCCGGCCAAGTCGGAAGGCGGCATCCCGATCCGCATGATCAGCGAATACCAGCCCGCCGGCGACCAGCCGACCGCCATCCGCGATCTCGTCGAGGGCCTCTCCTCGGGCGAGCGCAGCCAGGTCCTGCTCGGCGTCACCGGCTCCGGCAAGACCTTCACCATGGCCAAGGTGATCGAGGAGACGCAGCGCCCCGCCGTCATCCTCGCACCGAACAAGACGCTGGCCGCCCAGCTCTACAGCGAGTTCAAGAACTTCTTCCCGGAAAACGCGGTCGAATATTTCGTCTCCTACTACGATTATTACCAGCCGGAAGCCTACGTCCCCCGCTCCGATACCTTCATCGAGAAGGAATCGTCGATCAACGAGCAGATCGACCGCATGCGCCACTCCGCGACGCGCTCGCTTCTGGAGCGCGACGACTGCATCATCGTCGCCTCGGTCTCCTGCATCTACGGTATCGGCTCGGTCGAGACCTACACCGCCATGACCTTCCAGATGGAGGTCGGCGAACGGCTCGACCAGCGCCAGCTGCTCGCCGATCTCGTCGCCCAGCAATACAAGCGCCGCGAGATGGATTTCCAGCGCGGCTCTTTCCGCGTTCGCGGCGACACGATCGAAATCTTCCCGGCCCACTTGGAAGATGCCGCCTGGCGCATCAGCATGTTCGGCGACGAGATCGACGCGATCACCGAATTCGACCCGCTGACCGGCCAGAAGACCGGCGACCTGAAATCGGTGAAAATCTACGCCAACAGCCACTACGTCACCCCGCGCCCCACGCTGAACGGCGCCATCAAGGCGATCAAGGAGGAACTGAAGCTCCGCCTCGCCGAGCTGGAAAAGGCCGGCCGCCTGCTGGAAGCGCAGCGCCTGGAGCAGCGCACGCGCTACGATATCGAGATGCTGGAGGCCACCGGCTCCTGCGCCGGCATCGAGAACTATTCACGCTACCTCACCGGCCGCCGCCCCGGCGAGCCGCCGCCGACACTCTTCGAATACATCCCCGACAACGCGCTGATCTTCATCGACGAAAGCCACGTCACGATCCCGCAGATCGGCGGCATGTACCGCGGCGACTTCCGCCGCAAGGCGACGCTGGCCGAATACGGCTTCCGCCTGCCCTCCTGCATGGACAACCGCCCGCTGCGCTTCGAGGAATGGGACGCCATGCGCCCCGACACGATCGCCGTCTCGGCCACGCCCGGCAACTGGGAAATGGAGCAGGCCGGCGGCGTCTTCGCCGAGCAGGTCATCCGCCCGACCGGCCTGATCGACCCGCCCGTCGAGGTGCGCCCGGCGAAAAGCCAGGTGGACGACGTTTTGGGCGAAATCCGCGAGACGGCGCAGGCCGGCTACCGCACGCTCGTCACCGTGCTCACCAAGCGCATGGCCGAAGACCTCACCGAATACCTGCACGAACAGGGTGTTCGCGTGCGCTACATGCACAGCGACATCGACACGCTGGAGCGCATCGAGATCATCCGCGACCTGCGCCTCGGCGCCTTCGACGTGCTCGTCGGCATCAACCTGCTGCGCGAAGGCCTCGACATTCCCGAATGCGGCTTCGTCGCCATCCTCGATGCGGACAAGGAAGGCTTTTTGCGCTCGGAAACGTCCCTCGTGCAGACCATCGGCCGCGCGGCGCGAAACGTCGACGGCAAGGTCATCCTCTATGCCGACCAGATCACCGGCTCCATGCAGCGCGCCATGGACGAGACGACCCGCCGCCGCGAAAAGCAGGTCGCCTATAACGAGGCGCACGGCATCACCCCAGAATCGGTGAAGGCCAAGATTTCCGACATCCTCGACTCGGTCTACGAGCGCGACCACGTCCGCGCCGACATTTCCGGCGTCTCCGGCAAGGGCTTTGCCGATGGCGGCAACCTCGTCGGCAACAACCTGCAGGCCCATCTCAACGCGCTGGAAAAAGCCATGCGCGACGCCGCCGCCGATCTCGACTTCGAAAAGGCCGCCCGCCTGCGCGACGAAATCAAACGCCTCAAGGCCGCCGAACTCGCCGTCATGGACGACCCGATGGCGCGCGAAGAAGCGAGAAGTCAGGAAAGTGGCGGAAAGGGCAAAAGCCCGGCTAAGGCACAGGGCGGCGGGAAATCCGGCGCCAGCCCCTCGTCAATCTCCCCCCAGGGGGGTGAGGAACGGTCCGCGCAGCGGAGCAATCGATCCAGTGAATCGATTGCAGCGACGAACGCCGGCAGGACAGAGGGGGGTGCCCCCGGCACCCCGTCAAAATCCCTCTTCCAGAAACCCTCGCTCGACGACATGGGCCCGGGCACCGACACCGAACGCCCCCTCTTCCGCAAGCCTTCGCTGGACGAAATGGGCCGCGACGTCGCCACCCCCGCCGGCAAATCCCTCTTCCGCCGCAACACGCTCGACGAAATGACCGTCGGCCGCACCGAAAAACCCGTCACCGGAGACTTGCCCGCCCGCCCGGAGGAAACCCTCTCCACGAAAAAACGCCACGCCCCCCTCCTCGAAGGCCAGCCCGAGCGTGCAGACGGTGCCGACGACGCAAAGCCGGTCCGGCGAGGGAAGATTGGCGCGGGGAGCTATGAGGACCCGGCGGAGGCGAAGCGAAAAGCGCGAACGAAGGGGAAAACGGGGCGGCCGGGCCGCTAGAAACGAGAATCTGGAACGATTGTATGACAACGCGAAAATCAGCGATTGATCAAAAATTGCGCGTCTGTTTCTATGCAATCGCAGAAGTTACTGCGATCGAATATATAGAAGGCGAACGACGCACTATCAGTAAAAGAGAATTTTTTGAAATAAAGGTAGACGATGTGCCCTCTTCCGCATTTAGGAACGGGAAAATCCCTACACATGCTATACACATGGCAGAGCAAAAAATAATTGAAATGATAGACATAAAATACTACCCAAATGGATTTTTAAAAAAATGGGATCTATTTACGGACCCGAAATGCGCAAACAGAGTGAGCACCTATAAAAGAGCTAATTGAAATTATTATATTCAGCAACGACATCTCCATTTTCGGAATACATTTTATAGCTCCTCGGAGTGCATTTATTTTTCGATAGATGCTCACGAACCTTATTGTTCAAGCTCTCAATTAAAGCGGGATGCGGATTTTTGCTTGGTATTCTCATACGCATCTCAAAATCACGCTCATCGCCCGATAAGGTTACCTCAATTCCACGCGCCGTAATACAAACAATAGCACCGACCGCTTCGCAAGCCTGAAAGAATTCTTTCCCTTTTTCTGTCGCATAGACAGACTCAAGGATGAAGGAGTTGGCCACGCTTGCTGACAAAACCTTCAATGCAAACGCATCTTCCATGTAAACGTCTTGTTCGTCAGGATGCCATGAAGCCGGGCCCCTAGGCGCATGGTGATGTAGATGCCCCCGGGTATCAACGAGATGCTCTAATAGCTGATCATCATTCATTTTTTTAAATTTCGCGAATTGATTGCGATCGTGATTCCGCTGCACTTCCAAGGCCTCCCGAAGATCTTTTATTGCTTCGCGAATCTTCAGACTATCCTTCAATTTTACTTTTACTTTTTTTGGATCTGAATACCCTGGAAAAAACTGCGTCTCCAAAGAGAAGAAATAGTTATAGAATGCAGATATATACTTACCGTCATCATAGTCCTTGTTCCCATTGTGAACAAATGAAAGAGATATTTCTTGAGGAACAGCAGAATAAGCATGGTAAGTGAGGGCGGCTATGAAATCATACGTCAGCTCAATTTGAGAGTCATATCGCGTCCCTTCTGATGCAAGAGAGAATTGATGTAACTTCAGATCCCTCCGCTCCTTTTCAGTTTCAGGAACCCACTCAATGCTTTCCGACTTGAAATCGACTTCTGTTGGAGCCATAGAGTCAAGAAACGACTGTATTCGCCTCACATAGGGACGCACGTGTTCCAGCTTCTTAATTTCGGGAACACTTATATGTGCAGCTACACTTGAGTTATCTTCTCCATACTCAACGGAAGGCAGATCATCTTCCGTGACGTTAAATTCAACTATTATTCCAACAACGTTATTGCCATTAAGCCGAAAATTTACCTCATAACCATCTCTCTGAACTGGCCAATTTTCAACCAAATGAAGAATTGATTTGGCCTTATAAGAAACTCGAATTTTCACTGGAAAACCACCTTAGAAAGATTGCAAATTAAAATGACTCTTCACACGATACAATCATGCATTTTTTTGAACAATTAAATATAACTCTTCGGAAGTTTCGCTACTCACCCAATTTGCACGAAAAACAGTCGACTCCGGTTAGGTGATCATTTTTAGCTTATTCCGTGGATTCAAAATTAGAAAATTTATTCATATCGTATTTCTTTGGTTTCGCCTGCGCCAACAAACCATCTGATTTTGCTGCATAATTTATTTATCCTTGAATTTAGCCCAAGGTGATCGATACAGAGAATTTTCCCTACTTAATTCCCGCCTCAACGCCTCATGCCATACTCCCCTCATCCCGCCGCGGATACACCGCAAGGCGTTGCGGCGAGGCGGGGTCGGCGCTTTTGGGGAGGGACGGACGTAAGCCGTCTCCAGAAGGGTCTGCGGAAAGTGGTCTCCCTCCGGCGACATGGGGGAAGCGGCGGGGCGTCGGACCGGTCCCGTGGTTTCATCCCCTGACGGCGCGCCGGATGTGCCTGTGCGGCACACAAGGGGGCTGGGACTGGCGGATGCGTCGGCATCGTCCGCCGGAGCGGTGTCTTCCCGGGAAAGGCGATGAGTCTTTCCGTCCGGGCCGGGCTCGATGAAGAGTTCTGCGCGGATGTCAAAACCGGTCCAAGGCCCGCCCCGGAAACCGACGGCAAACCGCCGCCAATCCAGCCTTTGCAGAGAGACCGGAGTCGCAGGCAAAAAACGCTGAACGGGGCGCTGAAAGGTGTCACTTCTATAACTTTTGACGAGACAGCTTTGAGCGCCCCGTCCGAAGCCTGATCCAGACCCCGGCGTGGCGTTTCACGCGCGGGACGGTTTTTTCGCGCGTCCCGTCGAGCGGCAGGCCGCAAAGGCGGCGCCCGGCGACGGCCGATCCGGCCCGGCGAAAACCACCCCGGATGTCGCGCGCCGGGCGCATCGCCCGCCTTCCCTTCCCGAAAACAGGAGTCCCCATGCCCTGCGAACCCCTCCCGCTCAGCCGCCAGCTGCTCGCCCGCACCGCCGAAATGCTGGCTCTGCCGGAGCGCATCTGCCGCCGTCGCGACTGCCGGCGCCGGCATCGCTGCAACTGGTTCTTCCCTGCGACGCAGCAGCCCTGCTGCCTTGCCAATCTCGACGCCGACCAGCGCCGCCTCTTCGACGAACTGGCGCAGACCGTGGCGGATGCCGAGCATTTCGGCTATCTCGCGAGCAAGATCAGGATGAGCTCGTCCTACCGCGAGACGCGCGCCCATCAGGACGCTGCCGTCGAGACCGCCCACGCGCTCGTTTCCGGCCGCAAGCGAAAGGCCTTTCGCGCCTTCGAAAAGATGCGCGCGGCGCAGCCCGCACCGAAATACGAGGGCGAGGCGCCGCCGCTGCCGAAGCACTGGTGAACGGGCCTATTCGGCCGCCTCGCCCTTGACGAGCACCGGCCCGGGCTCGAGCGCGGCGGCCAGTTCGTAGGAATAGCCTTCCAGCATGGCATAGGCCTGCTCGATGGACTGGATCTGGGTCTCGGCATTGCGGATCGCCTCGGCGATCGATTGCGAGCGGGCGCGCAGCATGGAGCCCAAAAAGTCCGTGCCGGCCTTGCGGCCGAGGCGGTCGATATGCTGGCGCACGCGGTTGCGGTGGCGTTCCAGCTCCAGGATGTGGAAGCGGCTCTTGACGATGTCGTCGGAGAGTTTGCGGCGCATCGCCGCCAGCGGGTCGAAGCTGCCCGGCTCGCGCTCGTCGAGGATGACCTCGTTGACCAGCGGTTCGAGCAGCATCAGGCCCTTGAGGTCGCGCGGATCGGCCAGCTGCGGGTCGAAGCCGGTGTCGTCGAACACTTTTCGGCGCACGGGATCGCGCAGGAGATCGTAACACGTCTGCAAACGGGCGAACTGGTCGGCGTCGCCGCCCGAATCGGGATGCATGCCCTTGGCGGCCTTGCGATAGGCAGCCTTCACCGCGTTGTCGTCTGCATCGCGCTCCAGTCCGAGCATGGTGTAGGGATCGATCACGCAGGCACCTGTTGTTCTTCGAATGCGTCGTTTGTTGTTTACGCCGTTTTCCGCCCCCGAGGGGACGAAATTGTGGTCACGCCGCGACGATGCACAGAAAGCGCTACTCCGCCGCGTCGCGCGCCTCGCCCCGCGCCGACAGCACCGCCGCGAAGGCATTGGCGATCACCTCCGGCCCGGCGCCCGGCTTGGTGGCATCGGTGGAGAGGATCTGCCGGTAGCGCCGGACACCCGGAAAGCCCTGGAACAGCCCGACCATATGCCGCGTGACATGCGCCACCCGCCCGCCCCGGGCGATCACCTCGGCCGCATAGGCCACCATGGCATCCCGCACCGCCTCCCACCGCTCGACGGGAAGCCCCTGCGGATCGGAGAAAGCACCGGATGGCTGGCCACCCGACAGGGGATGCGGAAAAAGCTCATCCACGCCCGTGAGAACACCGCTATCCTGATAGGCGGCCCTGCCAAGCATGACACCGTCAAGCCCGTCCATCTCTTCGACAGCGTGACTCAAACTATGAAGCCCGCCGTTGAGGCCGATGAAAAGACCGGGGTTTTCACTTTTCAGCCGCCGCACCAGATCGTAGTCCAGCGGCGGAATATCGCGGTTCTCCTTCGGCGACAGGCCTTGCAGCCACGCCTTGCGGGCATGGACCCAGACGGCATCCGTCCCGGCGGCCTTCACGCGGGAGACGAGGTCGCGCAACGCCACCTCCGGGTCCTGGTCGTCGACGCCGATGCGGCATTTCACCGTGACGGGAATGGTCACCGCCGCCTTCATCGCGGCCACGCAATTGGCCACGAGGTCCGGCTCGCGCATCAGGCAGGCGCCGAACGTGCCGGACTGCACCCGGTCCGAGGGGCAGCCGACATTGAGGTTGATCTCGGCATAGCCGAAATCCGCGCCGATCCGCGCCGCTTCCGCCAATTTCTCTGGGCTATTGCCACCAAGCTGCAAGGCGACCGGCTGCTCCACGGCATCGAAGCCGAGCAGGCGCTCGCGATTGCCGCGCAGGATGGCATCGGCGACGATCATCTCGGTGAAAAGCAGCGCATGCTTCGTGAGCTGCCGCGCAAAGACGCGGTAATGCCGGTCCGACCAATCGATCATCGGCGCGGTGGCGAAAATCTTCGTCCCCGCGGTCACGGCCTGGCTGTAGAATGTCGCTCTCTTCGTCATGGCCGGGCTCATACTCCATCCCGTCTTCAAAAACCACCCTCCGCCCTTTCCCCGTCCCGGCGGGCGGGTGCTAGAGTGGGCTGAGGAATCAAACCGCCGGAGGAAACCATGCCGCTTTACGCCCTCGACGACCGCGCCCCGACACTGCCCGCCGACGACCGCTACTGGGTGGCGCCGGATGCCAATGTCATCGGCAAGGTCATCGTCGGCGAGGATGTCGGCATCTGGTTCGGCGCGACGCTGCGCGGCGACAACGAGCCGATCATCCTCGGTGCCCGCTCCAATATCCAGGAGGGCGTGGTGGTGCATACGGACCCCGGAAAACCCGTCGTCATCGGCGAAGGCTGCACCATCGGCCACAGCGCCATCATCCATGGCTGCACGATCGGCAACAATTCGCTCATCGGCATGGGCGCGACCGTGCTGAACGGCGCGGTCATCGGCAACAATTGCCTGGTCGGCGCCAATGCGCTGGTGACGGAAGGCAAAATCTTTCCGGACAATTCGCTGATCGTCGGCTCCCCGGCAAAGGCCATCCGCACGCTGGACGCGGAGGCCGTCGAGGGCCTGAAGCGCTCGGCCGAAAGCTATGTCCGTAACTGGCAGCGCTTCAAGAAGGGGTTGAAACCGATCGCCTAAGCGCAGCCCGCACAGGTGCCGCGGATCTCGATCGTCGTCTTGCCGGTCTTGAAATTGCGGTCCTTCGCAA
Source organism: Shinella sp. M31 (assembly GCF_049199205.1). Lineage (NCBI taxonomy): Bacteria > Pseudomonadati > Pseudomonadota > Alphaproteobacteria > Hyphomicrobiales > Rhizobiaceae > Shinella > Shinella sp. M31. Next base: position 44,976 of record NZ_JBLZPH010000135.1, read on the forward strand.
AGCTTTTCAGCCGGTCCTCGATCACATGGTCGTGGAACTCGGTGACCTTGCCGCAGGTCTCGCAGATCGTGAAGGCGGTGATGCCGTGGGCGTGGCAGCTCTCGTCGGGATGGGCGCAGGCGACGAAGGCATTGATGCTTTCCAGCCGGTGCACGAGGCCGAACTCCAGGAGCTTGTCGAGTGCGCGATAGACCTGGAGCGGCGCGCGAAACCCGCTGTCGCGCAGCTTGTCGAGGATCGTATAGGCGCTGAGCGGCCCCTGGGAATGCGAGAGCACATCGAGCACGAGGCCCTGGTTGCGCGTCAAAGTCTGGGTCGTCATGCCTGGCCTCTCTGGCTGGCGGTTGAAGAATCGACGCCGCTCGTCCTCGGCTTGGTCAGCAGGCTTAGAATGAACAGGCCAAGCGCTGCAACGACGATCGAGGGGCCGGAAGGCGTGTCGAATTTCAGGGAGCCGAACAGCCCGCCGATGACGGCAAGTGCCCCGATGACGGAGGCGAGCACCGCCATGATCTCCGGGCTCGTCGAAAAGCGCCGCGCCGTGGCGGCGGGAATGATCAAAAGTGAGGTGATGAGCAGAATGCCGACGATCTTCATGGCGATGGCGATGACGAGCGCCATCAGGAGCATGAAGGCCAGCCGCGTCTTCTCCGGCTCCATGCCCTCGGCCTCCGCCAGTTCCGGATTGACCGTCGAGGCGATCAGCGGACGCCACATCCAGACGATGGCGAAGGTGACGAGAATGCCGCCGCCCCAGACCAGATCCACATCGGCGCGCGAGACGGCGAGGATATCGCCGAACAGGAAACCGACGAGATCGATGCGCACCCAGGTCATGAAGGAGACCATGACAAGGCCGATCGCCAGCGTGGCATGCGAGAGAATCCCGAGCAGCGCATCGGTGGAAAGCGTGCCGCGCTTCTGGAGCAGCAGCAGCAGGATCGAGACGGTGGCGGCGACGATGAAGACGCTGATCAGCAGGTTGAAATCCATCAGCAGCGAAAGCGCCACGCCCAGCAGCGCCGAATGGGCCATCGTATCGCCGAAATATGCCATGCGGCGCCAGACGACGAAACAGCCGAGCGGCCCGGCGGTGAGCGCAAGCCCGACGCCGGCGACGAGCGCGCGCATGAAAAAGTCGTCAAGCATCGCGCCGCGCTCCCTTGCTGTCTGCCGGCCGGGGCGCGGTGTCGGGACCACAGCCGCAATTCGGCCCGTGAACGTGTCCGCTGCCCAGCCCCAGGCGCATCGGCCCGGCGCGGCCGCCGGACGGCAGGATATCGCGGTGATGCCCGTCGTCAGGCCGGCAATCGTCGGTGATCGAGCCATCGGCATGCAGCACGCGGCCGTCAGGCAGATGCGTGTGGTCGTGGTTGTGATTGTAGAAGGCCAGCGTCTGGCCGCCGCGAACGCCGAACAGGCGCTGGTATTCCGGGCTCTGACTGACGATATCGGGCGTGCCGCGGCAGCAGACATGGCCGTTGAGGCAGATGACGGTGTCCGTCTCGGCCATCACGACATGCAGGTCGTGCGAGATCAGCAGGATGCCGCAGCCCGTCGTGTTGCGAATGGTCTTGATGAGATCGTAGAGCGCGATCTCGCCGGAGAAATCGACGCCCTGCACCGGTTCGTCGAGCACCAGCAGGTCCGGCTTGCGGGCTATGGCACGGGCGAGCAGCGCGCGCTGGAATTCACCGCCCGAAAGATGCTGCACCTCGGCGCGGGCAAGATGGCGGATGCCGGTCGCCTCGAGCGCGGCATCGATCTCCGCGCCCTTGAGCGAGGAGGTCAGCGTCATCAGCCGGTCGACGGTGAGCGGCATGGTCCAGTCGACCGCAAGCTTCTGCGGCACGTAGCCGACCTTGAGGCCCGCCTTGCGCTCCACCCTGCCCTCGTCGGCCTTCAGCACGCCGATCGCCGTCTTGGCGGTCGTCGATTTTCCCGAGCCATTCGGGCCGATCAACGTGACGATTTCGCCCGGTGCTATGGAAAATTCCACGCCGCGCACGAGCCAGCGGCCCTGACGGCGCACGCCGACACCCGCAAGCGAGACGAGCGGCTGAACGGTCTTGGTTGGGGTCTGCAGCATGATTTTTCCAAAATGCCTGTTGCGTGAGGATATGGCACACGTTATAGCATAACGCAATTGATGTAATAACATTACATTCGAATTCAAGCGGAGTATCCCATGCAAAAGACCGTGCGCACCCTCCTTCTCTCCACCGCCCTCCTTGCCGCCGGCACCCTTGCCGCGCGCGCCGAAGCGCCGGATGTGGTGGTGTCGATCAAGCCGATCCACTCGCTCGTCGCCGCCGTCATGCAGGGCGTGGGCGAGCCGAAGCTGATCGTCGAGGGTGCGGCTTCGCCGCATACCTATTCGCTGAAGCCGTCCAATGCCGCCGCCCTTCAGGATGCGGACCTCGTCTTCTGGGTCGGCCACGGGCTGGAAGCCTTCCTCGAAAAGCCGCTGGAATCGCTTGGCGGCAAGGCGACCATCGTCGAGCTCAACGATGCGCCCGGCCTGGAGAAGCTGCAATTCCGCGAGGGTGGCCCGTTCGAGGCGCATACGCATGAGGGCGAGGAAGGGCACGATCATGCCCATGAGGAAGAAGGTCACGACCACGCCAAGGCGGCAGACGCCGGTCACGATCACGAAGAGGAAGCCGGCCATCAGCATGAGGAGCATGGCGAATTCGACATGCATCTGTGGCTGAGCCCGGACAATGCCCGCGCCATCGCCACCGAGGCCGCCCGCGCGCTTTCGGAGAAGGACCCGGCCAATGCCGAGATCTACAACAAGAACCTCGCGGCCCTCACCGACAAGCTCGCCGCGCTCAACACCGAAATCACCGAGACCGTCGCCCCTGTGAAGGAGAAGCCCTTCATCGTCTTCCACGATGCCTATCAGTATTTCGAGCATCACTACGGCGTGCACGCCGCCGGCTCCATCACGGTCAGCCCGGAAACCCTGCCGGGCGCCGAACGCCTGACGCAGATCCGCGACAAGGTCAAAACCCTCGGCGCCACCTGCGTCTTCGCCGAACCGCAGTTCGAGCCGAAGCTGGTCAACGTGGTAATCGAGGGAACGTCTGCCAAGTCCGGCGTGCTCGACCCGGAAGCCGCCACGCTGGAGCCGGGTCCGGAGCTCTACTTCACGCTGATGCGCAGCATCGCCACCTCACTGCGCGATTGCCTGGGACAGCCGAGCTGATTTGGAGGGGCAATAGTTGCCGCATGGATGCTCGGGTCAAGCCCGAGGATGACGTGGTGGGGATGGTCAAGGCGACGCGAGAAACATGGCCGGATGAGAATGGCAAGGCAAAGATCATCGCACGCAAAAACCTTGAGGGGCACGACGCGAGAGCATCGGAAACTTGAACAACCGCCCAAGCGGTTTTTTCCCCTAAACTTTGCCGCGCCGCCTCACCTCTCCTCCGTCATGCTCGGGCTCGACCCGAGCATCCACAACCACAAGCGCCGCATGAACCTTCGGCGCAGGCCCCAAACTCAAGAAAATCGGCGGGACCATCCCGCCTTTTTCAGCCCGAAAAATGTAATTGTATAACATTAAAGGCAAGAAACGATGGACAACCGCCTCCCCGTCACCGTGCTCTCCGGCTTCCTCGGCGCCGGCAAGACGACGCTGCTCAACCATATCCTGAACAACCGCAGCGGCCTGCGCGTGGCGGTCATCGTCAACGACATGAGCGAAGTGAACATCGACGCCGCCCTCATCCGCGAAGGCGGGGCCGATTTTTCCCGCACGGACGAACAGTTGGTGGAGATGACCAATGGCTGCATCTGTTGCACGCTGCGCGACGACCTGCTGGCGGAGGTGCGGCGGCTGGCCGAGATGAACCGCTTCGATTACCTGCTGATCGAATCGAGCGGCATTTCCGAGCCGCTGCCCGTCGCCACCACCTTCGATTTCCGCGACGAAAGCGGCTGGAGCCTGTCGGATGTCGCCCGGCTCGACACGATGGTGACGGTGGTCGATGCCGCAAACCGCCTGAAAGACTACGGCTCCCAGGACTTCCTGGCCCAGCGCGGCGAGACGGCCGGCGAAGGCGATACGCGCACGCTGGTGGAACTCCTCGTCGAGCAGATCGAATTCGCCGATGTGGTGGTGCTCAACAAGACGGGTGCCGCAAGCCCCACCGATCTCATCGCCGCCCGCCAGATCGTCGGCGGCCTCAACGCCGCCGCCCGCATAATCGAGACGGATTTCGGCCGTGTGGAACTTACCGACATCCTCGGCACCGGGCTGTTCGATTTCGCCAAGGCGAGCGAACATCCGCTGTGGTTCAAGGAGCTGCACGGCTTCAGGGACCATGTACCGGAGACGGAGGAATACGGCATCCGCTCCTTCGTCTACCGCGCCAGAAGGCCTTTCCACCCGGCGCGGTTCAAGGCGTTTCTCGATGAAAGCTGGCCGGGCGTCATCCGCGCCAAGGGCTTCTTCTGGCTGGCGACGCGGCCGCACCATGTCGGAGAGATGAGCCAGGCGGGCGCGCTGGTCAGGAGCGACCGGCTCGGCCTGTGGTGGGCCGCCGTGCCGCGCCAGCATTGGCCTGAGGACAAGGCAGCGCTTGAGGCCATCGCGACCAACACCGATCCCGTCTGGGGCGACCGGCGGCAGGAGCTCGTCTTCATCGGCGCGGACCCGATGGATGAAAACGACATCCGCCGCCGGCTGGACGCCTGCCTCGTCGCGGCGGAAAGCTTCGAGCCCGCCCGTTGGGCGAACCTGCCGGACCCGTTTCCCGCCTGGATCCGGCAGGCCGGCTGATCAGGAGAGCGCGGTGTAGCGGAAGCCGGCAAAATCCCCGCCGCGCCCGCCTCCGGTAATATCGAAGGCGAAAAGGCCGATGAAGGCGCCGGTGAACGAGCCATGTTCGCCCCGCCCGCCTTCGTCGGACACCACGCCGGCATCCAGCACCGGGCCGATCGCCTGCCAGGCGTCGGTACCGGCGGGGCGCCAGAAGAACTGGAGATCGTTGCCATGCACCTCTGCCGCCAGTTCCAGCGCCCCCTCGCCCACCGCCACGCCGCTGCCGGCCGGGAAGGTCAGGTTTCCGTTCGGGTAATCCCCCGGGCAGGACAGGATGGTCAGCGTGCGGCCCAGCACCTCGTGCCGGGTCAGCCCCAGCGCATGGAACTTGTAGCGGTTGTAGTAGTGGGTGAGGCCCGCAACCTGCTGATAGACCTCCGGCTCCGCCTCGATCACCGTCTCGGCGCGAAAATCATGATGCTCCTGCCGCCGCGCCACCAGCGCCTGCTCGAACCAGCTGCCGATGCTTTCGCGCCCGAACAGCCGCAGATGCCCCGGCCGGGCGGAGAGCGAAAAGATCCGCTCCGGCTCCGGCGTGCGCAGCCACTGGAAATCCGCCGGCAACGTGCCGTCGGAAAAATCATAGGATACGCTCGCCGGCTTCTCGATGGCGACGGCTCCGCCCGGCGCCGCGACCTCAACCTCCGGCACCGGCGAGCCATGCTCCAGATAGAGCCAGTCGTTCTCGCGCCAGACGCATTTCTGCAGCGCCGTCTCGCGGCCCAGCGTGCAGCGGCGCAAGGGCGCCAGCGGCCGGCCGCAGAGATGGGTGTGATAGGCCTCGCCCTCCGGCGTCTCGACATATTGTCCATGCCCTGCCCGCTGGAGCGGCGCCTCGGGGTGATCCTTGGCGGTGATCAGGTAAAGATCCGGATGCGTTTCATAGGGCCCGTCGATCGTCCGCGAGCGCGCCATGGTGACAGTGTGGTCGTAACCCGTGCCGCCCTCCGCCGTCGTGAGATAATACCAGCCGTTGCGGCGGAAGAGATGCGGCGCCTCCACCAGGCCCTGCCTTGTGCCGGGAAAGATGTTCTTCACCGGCCCGACCAGACGCCGCGCTCCGGCATCCCATTCCTGAAGCAGGATGCCGTCAAAGGCATTGTGCGCAGCACCCGTATGGTTTTCCAGCCGGTGGTTCCACTGCATGTTGACGAACCATTTTCGCCCGTCCTCGTCATGAAAGAGCGAGGGGTCGAAGCCGGAGGAATTGACGTAAACCGGGTCCGACCACTCACCCTCTACCGACGCGGCCGTAACGATGTAGTTGTGTGCATCCTTGAAGCTGCCGTCGAAGCGCTTGACGTCGGTATAGACCAGCCAGAACAGCCCGTCGGCGTAGGACAGGCACGACGCCCAGACGCCGCAGCTGTCGGGATTGCCGCGCATGTCGAGCTGGCTCCTGCGCTCCAGCGGCCGCCGCACCAGCGTCCAGTTCACCAGATCACGCGAATGATGGATTTGCACGCCCGGATACCACTCGAAGGTCGAGGTCGCGATGTAGTAGTCCTCCCCCACGCGGCAGATCGAGGGGTCCGGGTTGAAGCCTGGCAGGATCGGGTTGCGGATCATCGTCTCCTCCAAAATGATGCACGTACGTCAGATTATGCGCGAAAAAGGCCGCCCGGTTTTGCCGGGCGGCCAGAACGTCAATCGATTTCGGCCGAGCGCTTCCAGAGATTGACATCGGCGCCGTTCGAAAGGGTCTCGATCTCGGCAAGTTCGGCGGACGAGAAGTCGAGGTTGTCCAGGGCCTTGACACAATCGACGATCTGCGACGAGCGGCTGGCGCCGATCAGCGCCGAAGTGATGCGCCCGCCGCGCAGCACCCAGGCGATCGCCATCTGCGCCAGCGTCTGGCCGCGTTTCTCGGCGATGCCATTGAGTTTGCGGATATTGTCGAGAATTTCGGGACGGATGGAATCCGACTTCAGGAAATGGTTCAGCGCCGCGCGGCTGTCGCTCGGAATGCCGCCGAGATATTTTGCCGTCAACAGACCCTGCGCCAGCGGCGTGAAGACGATGGAGCCCATGCCGAGTTCATCGAGTGTGTCGACAAGGCCGTCCTCCTCGATCCAGCGGTTGAGCATGGAATAGCTCGGCTGGTGGATGATGCAGGGGGTGCCGAGGTCTTTCAGGATCGCGGCGGCTTCGCGGGTGCGCTGCGAATTGTAGGAGGAGATGCCCACATAGAGCGCACGGCCGGAGCGCACGATATGGTCGAGCGCGCCGCAGGTCTCTTCCAGCGGCGTCTCCGGGTCGAAGCGGTGCGAGTAGAAGATATCGACATAGTCGAGACCCATGCGCTTCAGGCTCTGGTCGCAGGAGGCGATCAGGTACTTGCGGCTGCCCCATTCGCCATAGGGACCCGGCCACATGTCGTAGCCGGCCTTGGAAGAAACGATCAACTCGTCGCGCAGGTGCTTGAAATCGGTGCGCAGGATTTCGCCGAAGGCCGTTTCGGCCGTTCCGCCGGGAGGACCGTAGTTGTTGGCGAGATCGAAATGGGTGATGCCGAGATCGAAGGCGGTGCGGCACATGTCGACCTTGCGGTCATGCGGCGTGTCATCGCCGAAATTGTGCCACAGGCCGAGCGACACCGCCGGCAGCTTCAGGCCGGAGCGCCCAACGCGGTTGTAGATCATCTTGTCGTAACGGTTGTCCGCCGGCTGCCAGGCCATTGTAAAATTCCTTTATTTGAATCGGGACGTGTTTCGTACAGCCCGGACATGCCAGCCGGCAAGGGACATCCGCCCTCACCGGCCGGTTGTTCGCAGGCTAGCGCAAGAGTGACCGCGCTTCCTCGATGCCCAATGCTTCCGGCTGGGTGCAGGTCGTCACGATATCGACGGCCTTGCCCTCCTCCGCCGAGCGCAGGATCGACGTCAGAACGTCGATCGTGTGCAGCGAACGATCCAGCGAGCAGCGATAGTCGCGGCCGGTCGTCACCGCCTCCATCATGTCGGCAAGGCCGATGCCGCGGTAATTGGCCTGGCGGCCCCAGTCGAACTGGTAGTTCTGCGCCGTCAGCGGGTGATCCCAGATCTCCACTTCCTTCGGCTCGCGGTCGTTGCCGGCCACTTCCACCTTACCACCGAAGAAGTTTGGATCCGGCACGAAGAGGGCGCCGTCGGTGCCGTAGAGTTCCATATTCTGATGGCGATGCGCCCAGACATCCCAACTCGCCATCAGCGCGATCTGCGCGCCGTTCTCGAATTCCAGGATGGCATGGATGTTGGTGGCCACGATGACCGGCACGGCCTGGCCAAGCCGCGGACCGTTGCCGATGATGCGCTCCTCGCGCGCCTTGTTGGCGAGCGCCACGACGCGTTTGACCGGGCCGACGAGGTTGACGAGGTTGTTGACGTAGTATGGACCGAGATCGAGGATCGGCCCGCCGCCCGGCGCGAAGAAGAAGTCCGGATTCGGATGCCAGCTCTCCATGCCGGGCGAGAGCACATGCGCCGTGCCCGACATGATCTTGCCGACCTTGCCGCTGTCGATGAGATGGCGGGCGAACTGGTGCGAGCCGCCGAGATAGGTATCCGGCGCCGAACCGACCTTGAGACCCCTAGCGTCGGCGATGCGGCGCAGGTCCTCGCCCTGTTCGATGGACAGAACGAAGGGCTTTTCCGAATAGACGTGTTTGCCCGCCTCAAGTGCGGCCTTCGAGACGGGATAGTGCGCCTCCGGGATCGTCAGGTTGACGACCACGTCGACCGCCGGATTGGCGAGCAGCGCGTCGATCTCCTCAGCCTCTACGCCGAACTCTTCCGAACGCGCCTTGGAGGCTGCGGGGTTGATATCGGCGCAGGCGACAAGCTTCAGGTTCCTGAACATCGGGATCAGCTTGAAATAAGCGCCCGAAATGTTGCCGCAGCCGATGATGCCGACTCCGTATTCCTTGCTCATGATGGTCAGTCCTCAGAATGCCTTGATGGTCTTGATCGAGCGGGTGGCGAGACGGGTGATGTCCTTGGGATTGTCATGCTCGACGATGAAGTGTTTTGCCGGCGTGCCGGCTAGCGCCTTGGCAAGATCGCCCCAGGCGACGGTGCCGTGGCCGACATCAGCCCAGCCGTCCTCGTCGGTGGCCTCGCCCTTCGGCGCGATGTCCTTGACATGCACGGCGGTGATGCGGCTGCCGTATTTCTGGATCCAGGCGAAGGGATCGGCTCCGCCGCGAATGACCCAGGCGATATCGGCTTCCCAGGTGAGATCCGGGCCGCCGGCAAAGATATGGTCCTGCGGCACAGAGCCGTCCGGCAGCGCGAAGAACTCGAAATCGTGGTTGTGCCAGCCGAAGGTCAGGCCCGCCTTACGCAGCGGCTCGCCGGCCTTCTGAAGCCGTGCGCCAAAAGCGTGCCAGCCGGCGGCATCCGTCGGGCGGTGTTCGGGCAGCAGATAGGGGCAATAGACCGCCTCGATGCCGAGCGTTCGGCAGATCTCGATGACGCGGTCCGGCTCGCCCTCAATCATGTCGAGGCCGAAATGGGCGGTCGGCATGGTGAGGCCGTTCCTGTCGAGATCGGCCTTCACCTGCTGGATCGCGGCATCGTCGAGCGATGCATAGAGCGCGCCGTAGCCCTCGACTTCCTTGTAACCGGCATCGGCGAGGATGCGGAACACTTCGGCGAAGGGTTGGAAGTTGCGGGCGCTGTAGAGCTGGAAGCTGACGGTCTGCATTATTGTCTCCTCATATCAGTCTTGGGAAGTGCATCAGTCTAGGGAAGTCTGGCAGGAATGAAGGTCGAGCCAGTGGAATTGCGGAACGGCACCGCTTTCGGCGGGCGTGAAGATCACGGTCCTGCGTTCTCCGGCGGTGAGGTCGAAGGCGTTGTCGGACCAGCGGCCGGCAACATCGGCCTCCAGCATGACATGCAGCGCAAGGCCGCTTGCCAAGGCGGTGACGGCAAAGCGGCCGTCGTCGCGTGGCGAAACATCGAGCGTCAGGCCGGAGGCGTCGAGGTCGAGCGCCTTGTAGGTGCCGGAGACGTGGTGCCCCTCGCCCTTCATGCCGTTGGACGCCTCGAAGGACCAGAACAGCAGCGTGTTCTCGGGAAGATCGGCGGCGAAGACGGTAAACAGCATCTCCGCCTTGTCAGGCCCGCAGGCACCCTCGACGCTGCGATGCGGGCGCCGCTCGCCGCTGAGCGAGACGAGCCAGGTGTCGAGCTTCACCGTGACAGCTTCGGCCGTATCGTTGACGACGGAGAAGCCGATAGTCTCGCCGTCCTTCGACGGGATGGCCGCGACGGCGACGGGCTGGAAGAAGCGGCGCACCATATAGTGCATGGCCTTCCAGCTGCCGCCGTAGTCGAGGCTCGACCACGAGGCGACCGGCCAGGTGTCGTTGAGCTGCCAGTAAAGCGTGCCCATGCAGTGCGGCTTCAGCGAGCGCCAGTATTCGACGGCGGTGCGGATGGCGAGACCCTGCTGGATCTGGCTGAGATAGACGAAGCTTGGGAAATCCTTGGGGAAGCGGAAGTAGCGGAACATCGTTCCGGCGATGCGCTCGTTGCCGCCGGCATTCTTCTGGTGGCTCTCCATCACGGGCGACGCGATGTTCATGTCCCCGGCGTCCGCGAAGGTCTTCATGACCGGCATGGACGTGTAGGATTGGAAGCCGAATTCCGAGCAGAAGCGCGGGCGCACGGTGCGGTAATTGTCGAACGACTTGTTCTCGTGCCAGACGGACCAGTAGTGCATGTCGCCGGAACCGTCGGCATGCCAGGCATCGCCGAAATCGAGGTAACCCGAAGCCGGGCTCGACGGCCACCAGATCGCGCCGGGCGCGGCCTTCTTCATCGCAACTTCGATGGTGCGGTTCAGGCGGTCGTAAGAGACGAGGTAGCGGTCGCGGTTCTCGCGGCTGACATCGAACCAGGTCAGCGCGCCGACCAACTCGTTGTCACCGCACCACAGAACGATCGAGGGATGCGAGGCGAGACGCTTGACCTGGTACTCGACCTCGGCAGCGACATTGTCGAGGAAGTCGACGGTCGAGGGATAGAGGTTGCAGGCGAACATGAAGTCCTGCCAGACCATCAGGCCGAGCTCGTCGCACAGATCGTAGAACCAGTCCGGCTCGTAGAACCCGCCGCCCCAGACGCGCAGCATGTTCATATTGGCATCGACGGCCGATTGCAGCAGGTCGCGCACCGCGACGGGGTTGATGCGCGAGGGCAGCGCGTCGGCGGGGATCCAGTTGGCGCCGCGGCAGAAGATTTCGCGGCCGTTGACCTTGAGCGCAAAGCGGCTGCCCGGCTCATCCTTGTCGATCAGGAGCTCGACCTGGCGCAGGCCGATGCGGCGCACCACCGTCTCCGTCGGCGTCTCGACGCGCACGGCATAGATCGCCTGCTCGCCATGGCCCTTCGGCCACCAGAGCGCCGGCTTCTCGATGCGGAACATGTGGGTGAGCTGCGTCTCGCCGGCATTGACGCCGATATCCAGCCGCACCCGCTCCTCGCCCAGCGCGAAATGCACCGGCAGGATGCCCGGCTGTTCGGCATGGAAGGTCGCGGTGACATAGAGATCGACGGCACCGTCCACATGGTGGAACTGCCGGGTCGTGACATGCTCGATGCGCGCGGCCTCCAGCTTGCGCAGCACGATCTCTCCATAGATGCCGAGCGGGGCAATCGCGATGTTCCAGTCCCAGCCGAAATGGCACTGCGGCTTGCGCAGCATGTTGCCGTTCGGGATCGGCGAATTGCCTGTGGACCACGGGATGAAGAAGGGCTGCTCCGCCTGCCGGATCGCGCCGGCCGCGACACTCGAATGGATCAGCACCTTCAGCGTGTTCTCGCCGACCTTCAGCGCATCGGTGACATCGGGACGATAGCGGCGAAAGCAATTGTCGGTGTCGAGCACCAGCACGCCGTTGACATAGACCGAAGCGACCGTGTCGACACTACCGATATCGAGATACCAGTCGCCCTCCAGCATTTCGGGCGCGATCTCGAAGGTCCGCTCGATCGCCCAGTCCTCCTGCGCCACCCACTGGATATCGCGCTCGTTGCGGCCGGCATAGGGATCGGGAATGAGGCCGGCGGCCAAAAGCGCGCTGTGCACATCCCCGGGCACGCGCATGGGGGCGGTGTGCGCCGCATCGGTGCTGGTGACGGTCCAGAGGCCGGAAAGATCGATGGAGGTGATGTCGGATGTGTGGGTCATGACAATATCTCTGAAATTCATGGGCGGGGCGAACTGCCCCTCACCCTAGCCCTCTCCCCGCAAGCGGGAAGAGGGAATGGCGACATCTCGGCTTGTCTCCTCTCCCGCCTGCGGGGAGAGGAGACAAGCCGGATGAGGGGCAGAGGCCTCTAAATCCGCTCCTCCGTACCCGCATCGAACAATGAAGCGAGCCCCATATCGAAGGAGAGCTTCACCGCCGTTCCGGGCGCAAAACGCCGGGCCCCGGCGACGCGAACGGATAGGGTGTGGCCGGCATGTTTGAGCCAGAGCAGGTTGTCGGCGCCCATCGGCTCCTCGATGTCGACGGTCGCCTGGTGATGGTCGGCACCGGAACCGTCCTCGTTGACCTTCACATGCTCCGGACGCACACCGAGCACGACCTTGCGGCCGGCTTGGAGCGGTTCTGCGGTGGCGTAGCCATCCAGTGCAAAATCCACGCCGTTGGCGACAAATACCGGCTTGCCGCCCTTCTCCACGATCTCGCCGCGCAGAAAATTCATCGACGGCGAGCCGATGAAGCCGGCGACGAACAGGTTGCGCGGCTCGTTGTAGATCGTGTTGGGATCGGCGAGCTGCTGGATGACGCCGCTCTTCATGATGGCGATGCGGTCGGCCAGCGTCAGGGCCTCGATCTGGTCGTGGGTGACGTAGATCATCGTGTTCTTCAGCGACTGGTGCAGCCGCTTGATTTCCACGCGCAGCTCCGAGCGCAGCTTGGCATCGAGGTTGGAGAGCGGCTCGTCGAACAGGAAGACATCGACGTCGCGCACCAGCGCCCGGCCGATCGCCACACGCTGGCGCTGACCGCCGGAAAGCTCGGACGGCTTGCGCTTGAGCAGCGGCCCAATCTGCAGGATTTCGGAAGCGCGGGCGACGCGCTTGTCGATTTCCGCTTTCGGCATCTTGGCGACCTGCAAACCGAAGGAGAGATTTTTTTCCACCGTCATCTGCGGATAAAGCGCATAGGATTGGAACACCATGCCGATCCCGCGATCCTTGGGCTCCTCCCAGGTGACATTCTTGTTCTTGATGAAGATCTGCCCGCCGGTCGGCTCAAGCAGGCCGGCGATGCAGTTCAAGAGGGTCGACTTGCCGCAGCCCGACGAGCCTAGAAGCACGAGAAACTCGCCCTCCCCGATATCGAGATTGAGGTTTTCCAGCACGTTGACCGCGCCGAAGCTCAACGAAAGGTCCTTGATGGAGACGGATTTCTGCATGGCTTAACCCTTGACTGCGCCGGCGGCGATGCCGCGGACGAACAGGCGTCCCGACACGAAATAAACGAAGAGCGGAACCGCGCCGGTGAGCAAAGTCGCGGCCATGTTGACGTTGTATTCCTTCACCCCCTGGACGGAGTTGACGATGTTGTTGAGCTGCACGGTCATCGGGTAGTATTCCGGCCGCGTGAACACGACGCCGAACAGGAAGTCGTTCCAGATGCCGGTGATCTGCAGGATCATGGCGACGACGAAGATCGGCAGCGACATGGGCAGCATGATGCGGAAATAGATCTGCCAGAAGCCCGCGCCATCGATGCGCGCTGCCTTGAACAACTCCTCCGGCAAGGACGAGAAGTAGTTGCGGAAAAGCAGCGTCAGGATCGGCATGCCGAAGATCGTATGCACGATGATGAGGCCGGTCAGCGTGCCGTAGATGCCGAGCTCCCGGAGCACGATGACGATCGGGTAGATCATCACCTGATAGGGAATGAAAGCGCCGACGATGAGGATCGTGAAGAACAGGTCGGCACCCTTGAACTTCCAGTTGGCGAGCGCATAGCCATTGACCGAGGCAACGAGGATCGAGATCAGCGTCGAGGGCACGGTGATGCGCACCGAATTCCAGAAACCGCGCGACAAGCCATCGCAGTTGAGGCCGGTGCAGGCCGTCGCCCAGGCCTTGGCCCAGGGCTCGAAGGTCACCTCCAGAGGCGGCGAGAAGATGTTGCCGAGCCGGATTTCCGGCATGCCCTTCAGCGAGGTCACCACCATCACATAGAGCGGCAGCAGGTAGTAGAGGGCCGCCACGGCGAGCGTGCCGTAGAGCATGATGTTGCGGCCGGAGAATGTGCGGCGCGGTCTGGCGCCACGGGGCTCGATGCCGGCTTTCGTTGCGGCGGCAAGCGCCGGGCCGGGCTTGATGGAAACGGTCTCAGCCACGCTTGCGTCCTCCGAATTCGAGATAGGCCCATGGCACGATGATGATGGCGACGGTGACGAGCATCATGGTCGAGGCGGCGAAGCCCTGCCCGAGGTTCTGCGCCTGGAACATGTAGTCGTAGACATATTTCGCCGGCACTTCCGACGAGATGCCCGGACCGCCGCTCGTCTGCGCCACCACGAGGTCATAGACCTTGACGATGCCGCTCGCGAT
>NZ_JBLZPH010000136.1:0-275 GCF_049199205.1 Shinella sp. M31
CGACGTGGTTCTGCGACCCGCAATCACCCTGGCAGAAGGGCACCGTCGAGAACACGAACGGACGGGCCAGGAAATGGCTTTCGAGGGATATCGATCCGCTCTCGATCAGCGAACAGGACCTGAAGGAAATCTGCGACCGGCTGAACACCACGCCACGCAAGTGCCTCGGCTACAAGACACCGGCCGAGGTCTTCCGCCAGAAGCTGCTCGCGCAGGTGCGATCGGGAGGATAGGATCAACGAGCCCGCAAGTCGCGCCTCGGCTTGAGCTCACAC
>NZ_JBLZPH010000137.1:0-319 GCF_049199205.1 Shinella sp. M31
GGGCGCCGACTTCCGAACCCTTTTCGAGCACGACGACCGTCAGATCCGGATTGACCTGCTTCAACCGGATCGCAGCCGACAGGCCGGCCGGACCGGCACCGACGATCACAACGTCGAATTCCATCGACTCGCGTTCGGGGAGTTCCATTAGTCCCGCCATGCCGTTCAGAGCGCCTTCTGCAGTTCCGGCAGGGCCTCGAAGAGGTCCGCGACGAGGCCGTAGTCGGCGACCTGGAAGATCGGTGCCTCCTCGTCCTTGTTGATCGCAACGATCACCTTACTGTCCTTCATGCCGGCCAGATGCTGGATCGCACCCGAG
>NZ_JBLZPH010000138.1:0-17543 GCF_049199205.1 Shinella sp. M31
TTCGCCGTCGATTTCGCCGGCTCCTTTTCAGGGGTCTTCGCGATATCGGCTTCGTCGGCGGCGTCGGCCGCAGCCGCATCCGCTCCGCAGAATTTGGCGCGGAAGTCGTTCCATTTCACGTCGGCGGCACTGCCGTCCGCCTTGGCAGCTTTGTACTTGGCGCTGCATTCCTTCATCGTCAGCGCGGAGGCGGGCGAGCCGGCGGCGAGCGCGGTGAGAAGGGCTCCGGCAGCAATGAAAACCAGTTTCTTGGTCATGATATCACCTATTTGAGGAGGACTTGCGATTGGGAACGATTAGCTGGGCAGGGTGCCATTCGGACTGGCCGTGTCGACCATCTTCGGCAGATGTTCGGCAAGGATTTGGGGCAGTTGATTCATGTCGACCCCGAAGGACTGCGCCAGATTGCGCAGGGTCTCGGAAGACAGCGCGGTTTTGATCTGGTCTTCGGAAATCGGCAGGTTCGACCCGGTTCCGATCCACGAGGAAACCTGTTCCCCGAGCCCAGCCTGATTGAGCTGACTGACGATGCCGTCAAGGCCGCCGGCATTCTGAAAGACCTGCCCTGCCACCGCCATGAGATCGACCGGCTTTCCACTCAGGGCATCACCGACGATATTCTGTAGTCCATCAAGTAATCCCATGGGTTCTCCCTTTGCAGTTTGATCCGCCCTTCACCTACAAGAGGAAACTAAATTATGATCAAACAAAGGCAAGCTCGGCCACGTCCAGGCCAGAAAACATTTGCAAACCGTTATCCCGGACTTCCGCCAAAGTTGCGATGGTGAGAGATGCCGTTTCAACGGCAAGGAGAGGCGGTATATCGCACGCCGGAGCGGAAGCGACACGCTCAGACGACGAGCCTGCGGGCGTCACCAAATCGCCAAGCGCTTTGGCACTTGCTATCGGCTAACCGCAGGAAGCATTGCCAGGCTTCACATCCTGCTGCTTCGATGAACACCTTCGTCGCAAAAGCTGGCTAGGGGTGGCGGCGGTGGGCTTTTGTGGAAGCGGGCACCCTTCAGAAAAAGCTTCAAAGCTTCCCAATGAATGCCGCCTATCACTTTCAGGGTCATGAAGGGGAATTTCAGGAGGTAGCTGGCAAGGTTTCTGTCCGTCAGCGGGGCGGCATCCGCGTTGAAAGTGGCGGCAAGCAGCGGTTCGTTGCCGGTGGTTTCGTGGATGCGCACACGCACGGTCTTGCCGGGTGGCAGGATGCGGAAGTGATAGCGAAGCCCCATTTCCATGAAGGGCGAGACATGAAAGATTTTCGTGCGCGTCTGGCGGATCCCCGCCGGGCTTTTTTCACCCGGCAGGACCGGCGCGACATAGCTGTGGCGTTCGCCGAACGTGTTGCGAACGGCATAGATTATGGCGATGAGGCTGTCTTCGGCATCATAGGCGAAATAAGTCGCCAGCGGGTTGAAAACATAACCGAACATGCGGGGATAGGCGAGGAGAAGGACGCGAGCAGCCGGTTTTTCGAGCCCCGCGCACGCCAACAGACGGTCGGCGAATTGGCGGAGCGTCTCACCATCTTCCTCGACATGGTCACCTTCGCGGAAAGACAGGATGCCCGGCCGATTGACCGACAGCAGGCGGGACATGCGCGCGAGATCATCCAACCGATCGATATCAACCAGCAGGGAGAAGACCGTATAGCTGAAACGGTGGCCGAAAGGGGTGAGGCGCTGATGCATGACGTTGCCGGCGTAAAGCGTGCCGGCAGCATCGGGTGGCAGCCCGTTCTCCGCCATAGTGGTGATCCGGTCGGGCCTCATGCACTGCCCCTTGCAGGAACGGTCATTTCGCAGGCTGCCAGTGCACGTTCTTGCAAAGGACGCCGCCGAGAATGCAGCCGCGGGTCAAAAGCGCGTTTTCGGAAACCTGCACGGTAATCGAGTAGGTACGGTCGCGCTTGGCATCATAAGCCGTTCCCGCAAGCGTGTCCGGCGATTTCGGCTTGAGCGACATGACGAGACGATCGCCGGCCTCCTCGCCCTTGCTGGTATCGCCAATCCAGAGATTGGTCGCGCAGATATTGCCGCCGCATGGCGCGATACGCACGCGCGCATTCCCATCGTCGCGCAGCCATACGCCGCTGGGATCGGCGGCTTGCTGTGCCTGAGACGCGGTGGCGGTGAGCATCAGGGCGGCGAATGCAGTCAGAACCGGTCGCTTCATCGATCCATCCTCCTAGCTTCACTCTCTATACGCACAGGCAGACCGTTTGGTTCACCCGCAGTGATCCGGCCCAAGCGGGACGGCGTAGAAACGGACGACCCTTTTCGGAGCGACCGGCATGAAAACCATCATCACAGCCTATCTGGCGGCAGGCATCGCCTTCCTCATCGTCGATGCGATCTGGCTGACGACAATGGCCGACACGCTCTACCGCCCGCTGCTGGGCGACAGGCTCGAGCCGCAATTCCGCCTCCTCCCGGCGATCTGCTTCTACCTCATCTACATTGCAGGCATCGTCTTCTTCGCGATCCTGCCGGCGCTGCAAGGCGGCGGGCTTGCCAAGGCTGCTTTGAACGGTGCGGTGCTCGGCCTCGTGGCCTATGCGACCTACGACCTCACCAACCAGGCGACGTTGAAAGACTGGCCACTTGCCATCACGCTCGCCGATATTCCATGGGGTGCCTTCGTGACCGCTGTCGGCGCCTCAGCCGGTTTTCTTGCCGCGAGACGTTTCAGCTGAATGTTCCGCGTCTGCCAGGAGGTTGGAGAAAAGCACGGCGACAAACGCCGTCAAGGCGCTCGCGCTCATGACATTCAGGCGGGCAAGAGCGGCATATTCGTTTGCGCCATACGTCGCCATCGGTGGACCATAGGCATCATGCAGCAGAAGGTAGGCGCCAAAGGCCAGCGCCGTCAGAAGAAACCCGGCAAGGCGTTCTTGCGGACGAAACAGCAATAAAGCGAGCAGGCCGCACGGAATGAGAAAAATCTCGACCGCTGAAGCCGTGCCGAAGAGCCAGGCGGAAAGCACCGTATTGCCGATACCGGCAAGCGGCAGCAATGCCCGGCCGGCAGTTCCGTTCCAACGCGAGACGGCCGGCACCGCGAGAAAAAACGGAGTGGAAAGGAATGTGAACCAGGCCGGCGTGATGTCGGAACCGACCAGCCAAAAAAGATAGAGCGGATAGAACGGCTGGTTCGACGCCACCAGCACAGCCACCGCATTGGCCGCAGCTACGCGAGGGTCGGGATGGCGGATATAGCCTCTGATGGCGGTGACCAGAGTGCCGAGCGGCGACATCATTGCCTTTGGCCGGCGGGGCGCAGACGATAGTGACTGACCCCCCATTCCTCACCGTCGGCATGGCCGAAGAGCCCGGCGGTCGCAAGGAAGAACAGCCGCCAGCGGCGCATCCACAAAGCGGCATCCCTGCCGTATGTCGCCTCGAAGAGATTGCGGATCGCGTCACGATTGCGATCGAAATTGTCGAGCCAGTCGCGCGCCGTCCGCTCGTAGTGCTTGCCGTTCCAGCGCCAATCCTTCTCGACGACGAAGCTCTCGCCGAATTCGCGCACCAGTCCATGGCTCGGCATGACGCCGCCGGTGAAGAAGTGCTGGGCGATCCAGTCCGATTTGTCGGCATGGTCGAAACGATACGCGGTCTTGCGGTGGGAGAAGACATGCAGGAAGAGCCGCCCGTCGGGCCGGATCCAGCTGCGTGCGCGCGCCAGCAGGGCCTGCCAGTTGGACATGTGCTCGAACATCTCGACCGAGACGATTCGGTCAAAGGTGTCGTCGACTGCAAAGCTGTTCATGTCGGCTGTGACGATGGTCAGATTGCGAAAGCCGCGCCGCTTGATCTCCCGCTCGATATGCTCGCGCTGCGAGGCCGAGTTCGAAACGGAAACGATTCGCGAGGCAGGGTAACGCTCCGCCATGAACAGGGACAACGAGCCCCAGCCGCAGCCGAGTTCCAGAATATCCTGCCCGTCTGTCAGGTCCGCGTGCGCGCAGGTCTCTTCAAGCGCGGCGATTTCGGCTTCTGCAAGCGTCGCGCTGGCTGTGCGATAGAGACAGGAGGAGTATTTGCGGCGTGGACCGAGCGCCAGCGCGAAGAAATCCGCTGGCAGTTCATAATGCTGGGCATTGGCGTCATCGGTGTGAACGGCAATCGGCCATGCACCCATCGATCTTGCAAAATCGACGTCCGTCGGACCCACGCTGCCGGCAAGCAGGCGACGGGTGCGGCCGACGAGTTGGCCAATCCCGAAGCGCAGGGCGCTATCGGGAAGCGGCAGGCGCTCGGCGGCGGTGATCGCGGCAAAGGCGAGGTTCATGTCGATCTCTCCCTGGATGGCAGGCCGGGCCAGAAGGCATTGACGCGATCGGCATAGGCGGCGAAGGCGATGCCGCGCGAGCGCCGCATATGGGCTTCGAGCGGCGGAATTCCCGAGACATGCACGAGCAGCCAGTACATGAAGGCTGGGCCAACGAGCGCCAACCAGCCCCAGCTCCACGCGCCGGAAGGGCCAATGGCGATGACGGCGTATCCGGCCCAGCCCAGCCACTGGAAGAAGTAGTTCGGGTGTCGCGACAGGCTCCACAGCCCTTCATCGCAAACCTTGCTCCTGTTGGCAGGATTTGCGCGAAACCGCGTCAACTGGGCATCGGCAAGCCCTTCGCCGAAGACGGCGACGAATAGGACGGCAACCCCGAGAAAATCACTCCATTGCAGGCCTGGAGCCGGATTGCGTGCAGCAAGAAAGATCGTCGCAGCGAGGAGCAGCGCAGCTGCAGCCTGTATCTGCAGGAAAAGGAAGAGGCGAGAACGCCAGCGCTCACCCCATTCTTCTCGCAGTCTCGCATAACGCGGATCTTCTCCACCGTGCAGCGTGCGTCGGACAATATGAGCGCCAAGCCGGGAGGCCCATAGCCCTGCAATAATGGCGACCATGACCTGGCGTTGCCAGTCTCCCGCCCAGCCATCGACGGGAACAAGGGCGGCAGCGATTCCGGCCGCCCCGACAAGAAACGACCAGACGGCATCGACCCAGCCGGAGAGAGCGCCTCTCGACACAGCAAGCCATACCGATGCCATGGCAAGACAAAGGGCAGCGGCAAGAAGAAGGAAAAGCGCCGCCGGTCCCATGGCTCAAATTCCGAAGATCGGTTGCAGCATACGGCCGATGACGCTCTTGAAGCGCATCTTGCCCTCCATCGCGGCGAGACAGATGCAGTCTCCATCCGCATCCACCACGGGCTGGTGTTCGACGTCCTCATTCATCTCCGCGAGATCGCCCGGCTCGAAGGTGCCGAACCTGTCGGTGAAAGAGCCCTTGACGATATAGGTGAATTCCGTGCCGACATGCCCATGATCGGGCAAGGCGCGGCCCGGGCCGACCTTGAGCAGGATCAGATTGGCCTCCAGATCCTGCGGCACGCCGACCCGGCTCATCTTCATGCCGGGACCAATCCAGCGCCAGCGCCCGATATCGCAGCCGCGCAAGGCTTCCGGCAGGCGGATACCCTCGATTTCAAGCGGCGCGAGCGGCGGCGGCACCAATGTCGCTGCGTCCTCTTCGGCATCGAGCATGGCGATCACGTCGCTCAGCGCGGTCGGCGAAAGCGCGGTCGGCTCGATATCCTCAAGAAGGGCGCCCCCGATCGCTTCATAGGTCCCGACGCGCGCGCGGCAGGCGGGGCAGCTTGCAAGATGCGCCGCAACGACGATGGCGGGGCCTGCGGCAAGCGTGCCGGCGGCATAGCGCATCAGGGTCTCGTCTGTGGCGTGATGGGTCTGGCTCATGATTGGTCTTCCAGCAGCCCGCGCAGGCGGTTCATCGCCAGGCGCGTTCTCGATTTTACGGTGCCGAGGGGAATGCCCAGTTCATCGGCGATTTCGGTCTGCGATTTCTCGCTGAAATAGGACAGGCGGATGATCGTCTGCTGCTCGGAGGAGAGCGATGTCAGGGCCATGCGCACCCGCGCATCGCGTTCGGCGCCCAGCAATCCGTCCTCAACCGTTTCCAGCGCGCCCTCGGGATCGGGCGGAAGTGCTGCGGGATCGCGCTGGCGGCGCAGATGGTCGATACGGATATTGCGCGCAACCGTGAAGATCCATGTTGCGACACCGGCCCGGGCCGGATCGAAATAGGAGGCCTTGCGCCAGACCGTCAGCATCGTCTCCTGCACCAGATCCTCCGCAACGCCTGACGATATCGTCCAGCGCAGGAAGAAGGTCTTCAGCCTTGGCCCGAAATAACGGAAGAGCAATGCAAAGGCCTGCCGGTCCCGCTCTTCGGCGACCTGCGCCATCAGGCTAATCAGCGCTTCGGGCGACGGCACCTGCTGCATATCCGACGAACTCACGACGGCGAGCCGCCGGCCTCTCGGCCCGCCCGGCCTGCGTTCAATCTCGATGGGGTTCGAAGCGTCATACATGCGTCCTTCTACGCCGCGCTCTCTGACGCGGATCACCTGTCCTGAAATAGGTGGCAATCGGTGATCCGCCAGGAGCCGGCATCCGTAGACGCTATAGAAAATCCCCAATCAAATCGACAGCCGCAGAAGGATCGACATGCGCCACTTCCCTCCATCGGACCGGCCTATGAAGATTGCGGTCGTCGGCACGGGCATTGCAGGCCTTTCCGCGGCCTGGCTTTTGTCGCAACGGCATGACGTGACGGTCTTCGAGGCGCAGGCGCGCATCGGCGGACATTGCAACACGGTGGACGCGGGGGGAATGCCCGTCGATACGGGGTTCATCGTCTACAACGAAACGACCTATCCCAATCTGACGGCGCTGTTTGCCCATCTGGACGTGCCGACCAAGGCGTCGGACATGTCCTTTGCCGTATCGATGGACAAGGGCCAGCTCGAATATGCAGGAACGAACCTTGCCGGCCTCTTTGCCCAGCGCAGCAATCTGGCAAGCCCGCGCTTCTGGTCAATGCTGCGCGATCTCGTTCGCTTCTACCGCCAGGCCCCGAGCGGTGTTCGCAATCTCGATCCATTCGCTAGCCTCGACGACTATCTCGATGGCGCGGGCTTCGGCCGGGCCTTTCGCGAGGATCACCTCTATCCGATGGCTGCCGCGATCTGGTCGACGCCGGCGCTTGAGATCGGCAACTATCCGGCGATCTCCTTCGTACGCTTCTGCGAAAACCACGGCCTGCTTAAATTCGTGCGTCGACCGACCTGGCGCACCGTCGATGGCGGCAGCCGCACCTATGTCGACCGACTGACCGCATCGTTTCGCGAACGTATCCGCACCAATGCGCCGGTTAGCGCCATACGCCGGGTGAACGGTGCCGTGGAGATTTCCGTGCCGGGAGCAGAACCGGAATGGTTCGATCATGTCGTGATCGGCGCCCATGCCGATCAGGCGTTCGGCATGCTGACCGACCGCTCGGAGCGAGAAGCGGAACTTCTCACGGCCTTTGCTTATGGCGACAACGAGACTGTGCTGCACAGCGATGAAAGCCTCATGCCGCGCCGCAAGCGGGTCTGGGCAAGCTGGAACTACCTGGCAAGCTCCGGCCGCGATGGCTCCGCCCCTAAAAAACCCTGCGTCACCTACTGGATGAACCGTCTCCAGGATATCCCCGACACGTCACCCCGTTTCGTGACGTTGAGCCCGCTGCATGCGCCCGCCGAAGACAAGGTCCTCTGGCGCGGCCTTTATCAGCACCCGTTGTTCAATGCCGCGACGCTTGCGGCGCAGAAGCAGCTCTGGTCCTTGCAAGGTCAATCGAACACCTGGTTTTGCGGCTCCTATTTCGGCTCCGGTTTCCATGAAGATGCCATCCAGGCGGGGCTCGCCGTCGGCGAAAGCCTCGGCGGTATTGCTCGCCCCTGGGTCGTCGAGGCGGGATCGGATCGCATTTTCCGGAGCCATCAGCCCGCTTAGGCACGGAAACGCCAAATCGCACGCCATCGCCAAACATTGGCGTCAATCCAGGCTCACGCCGACATCAGAGACGCGAGTGCCGCCACGATCGCGCTGCGGCTATAGGGTTTACGAACGATGGGAACGCCGGTGAAGGCTTCAGGGAGTTCCGCCCCCTCGCCGTAGCCCGTCGCAAACACGAAGGGCGTGCCCCGTTTGCGCAGTTTTTCGGCGACGGCGAAGGAATTCGTCGGACCAAGGTTGATGTCGAGGATGGCGAGATCGGGCGGGCTGGCGTCGATCTGCGCCATTGCCTGCTTCACGGAATTGGTCGTCGCGACCTTCGTCAGGCCCTCATCCGCCAGCATGGCCTCGAGGTCCAGCGCGATCAGCATCTGGTCCTCGACGATGAGCACGGAAGGATCAGCGGCCTTCAGGGCGTTCGGTCGTGCGGACAGATCGTCCGGCGTGTCGATTGCCAATGCCGAGCTCGATGCGGTGAGCTTCACGTGCGGCGGCGGGATTTTGAAGGTCGCCTCCAGCCCCGCGGGTTCGAAGCGGATCGCGCTTTCGCCATTGAGGTCGTAGGGGACGCTGCGCTCGATCAGGGCGCTGCCGAAGCCGCTGCGCGCGGGAATGTGTACGATGGGGCCGCCCTGCTCCCGCCAGCGAATTTCGCAGACAGTTTCCTTCGCCATCGTCCAGGAAATCTCCACCGAGCCTGTCGCAACCGACAAGGCGCCATATTTGGCGGCATTGGTCGCAAGCTCGTGAAACACCAGCGCCATGACGGAGAAGGCCCGGCTGTCGAGCCAGATGGCCGGACCGGAATAGCTGACGGTCGACGCCTTCGTCCGGTAGGGCTGAAGTTCCGCCTGCAGCAGATCGGCCAGAATGCCGCCGCCATCGCCGCGCACCACCTGGTCATGGGCGACCGAGAGGGCCTCGATGCGGCCCTGCAGCGTGGCGACATAGTCCTCCAGGCTGCTCTTGTGATGCTGCGGGCTCGTCACCAGCGACTTGATGACGGCCAGGATGTTTTTCACACGATGGCTCAGTTCCTGGTTCAGCATGCGCTGCCGCACTTCGGATTTGCGCCGCTCGCCAGCCATCAATTCGTTGTGGCGCAAAACGATTTCGACGATCGAAACCCGCGCGATTTCGGCGATTTCCCGCTCGGCCTCCGTCCAGACCTGAGCCTGCGCCTTGACCGTTTCCTTCCAGATCGCAAAGCTCTTGCGGGGCGTGAGCCGGTCACCGAGCGGCCCCGTCTCGTAGGTCTTTTCAGGGTTGCCCGCCCAGTCCAGCGTCTGCACCAGTTCCTTACGGAAAAACAGGAGACAGTCAGATCCCGTCTGCGAAAGCGGAATGGCGAGCAGACCGGACACGCGGTCGCTATAGGCTGCGGCCTCAGGCACCTTCTGCAATAGCGCGTGTGTTGCCCAGACGCGGCCTTCGCTGGCGATCCTAACGACGTCAAGAAGATGGGCGACCGCATCTTCCGGCGGGGTGGCGCCGAGGCTCGTCCATTTCCCGTCAAACATCAGGCCGACCCCGTCATTCGGCAGAAGCCGGGAGAATTCCTGCAGGCTCTGGCGAAGCAGTGCCCCGACATCCTCGTGATGAGCCGAGAGAATGAGGAAACGGTCGAGGGCTTCGCGGGTGCCGGCAACGGCTGCGACGCGCTGGCGCTCCTTGAGGGATTTCAGGTGAAGCGAAAAGAATTCACCAAACACCTCCATGGCCACGCGCTGCGCCATGGGCAAGGCAAGCGGCGAATAGTGGTGGCAGGCAATCAGGCCCCAAAGCGTGCCGTCGACAATGATCGAGATCGACATGGAGGCGGCGACCCCCATATTGCGCAGATACTCGCAATGAATGGGGGAGACGCTGCGCAGATGGGCAAAGCTGAGATCGAGCGGCTCGCCGGAGGTGTCCAGCACCGGGGTTACGGGCACCCGCTCGCCGCTGGCGTCGGCAATCACGCGGATCGTGTTCTTGAGATAGAGCGCTCGGGCCTGCTGAGGAATGTCGCTTGCCGGAAAATACTGGCCGAGAAAGCTCTCGAGATCGCCCCGTTTCGTTTCGCTGACGACCTTGCCCGCGCCGTCCTGCTCGAAACGGTAGATCATGACGCGGTCGTAGCCGGTCGCACCCGCAACGATCCGGCCTGCGCGCTGCACAAGGCGGTCGACATCGGTGATGTCGCTGATGCGGCCGATCATTTCACGCGCGATATGCAGCGGCTGGCCGACCGCAGGCGCCGGCTCGAACTCGATGATAACGGCGGCTTTATAGTGGTGGATCGCGATGTCAAAGGTACGCTCACCGCACATTACGCCCAGAAGGAGCGCTGGCCGCGCCGCCGTCGACGCGGTTGCGAGCGCATTGCGCAGGTCATGCAGCAGCTTCTGGCCGAGGACGTCACCGACACCGCGACCGAGCAGATCGCGTTCGAAGCCCAGGATTGCCCGCGCATTTTCCGATACGCGCTCGATCGTCGTCAGACCGATATCGCAGGCCAGAAGGCAACCATGCGACTGTATGCTGCCGGGAATGTGAATGGGCTCTCGGTCGCAAGTACCCAGATTGACAGGTTCATTGGGCGACAAAGACATCACTTTCAAAGCATTGCAGGGCGAAGGCAAAGACTGCGTTGGCAGACGCAGCTGCCCGCTCGACGTCGAAGGTCTGCACGTCGTCCAAGAGTAATAGAAAGGACTGCCACTGCGCTATATCCTTTGACATAACGGCGAGATGCCGCGCGCCAAAAGTCTCATCCAGCCCCAGTGCCGCTGCCCTCTGCCGAAGAACCCGGGCGCCAAGCGTCGAGCCCTCCAGCACGTAAAGCGCGCCGAGCAGGGCACTGTCGTCGGAAAGATCCATGTCGGGATCAAGGTCTTCCGGGAACGACAGGTTGAGGTCGATTGCATCCTCCTCAAGCGTCTTAGCGAGTGCAGTTGGGCGAAAGCGCCAGCCGGCTGGCCAGATCACGTGTTGCAACGCGCCGTCCACGGCAGCGCGAAACCTGCCAAGTCCCGCCAGATAGCGCCGATACTGCTCCACCGTATCGAAACCGCCGACGGCGGCGTCCAACCGTTCATGTATGCTCTGTGTACGCTCCCTCAGATCAAAGCGCCGTCCACTAACCGCCAATCGTTCTTCCTTCCATCGGGACGTCCCCAATGCTCATCAACCCGCATTCTTGGATGAAATGATGACATAGTGATCAGGAACGCCCGCATAACCGGGCCCAGCGTACAAATCACGCAGAAATTACGTCGCAGGCGCCGTCGCGACAAGGGACACTGTAGAAAGGTCAGAGGAAATCGACATTCCCGTACGGCCGGCAGCTTCCTATCACGGAACCGAGTTAAGGCTCTAAACGAGCGCACAAAGGTGCATTTGGGGTAATCAGCATTCGTTGAAGGAAAATGGTGCCGCTTACGTGACTCGAACACGTGACCCCGTCATTACGAATGACGTGCTCTACCAACTGAGCTAAAGCGGCCTTTCCAAGGCTCCGAAGCATATCGGGCCGGAATGGGTGCGCTGATAACCGCTATGCGAAGAGAATTCAAGCGGGGAGTTTCAACTTCCGCATTTTTCCCGCGCTGTTTCTGTCCGCGCCGGGCTCAGCCGGCGCAAAGGCGGGTGCGGGCGGCCTGGTATTCGCGGTCCAGTCGGGCGACGAGGTCCGCGACGGGGCCGATGGCTTTTACCGCGCCGATGCCCTGGCCGCAGCCCCAGATGTCCTTCCAGGCCTTGGCGCCGGTCGTGGCGGTTTCGAAGTCCATCTTGGACGGATCGGCTTCCGGCAGGTGGTCGGCGTCCATGCCGGCGGCGGTG
Organism: Shinella sp. M31; assembly: GCF_049199205.1. Lineage (NCBI taxonomy): Bacteria > Pseudomonadati > Pseudomonadota > Alphaproteobacteria > Hyphomicrobiales > Rhizobiaceae > Shinella > Shinella sp. M31. The sequence goes on from NZ_JBLZPH010000138.1 coordinate 11,703, forward strand.
ATGGAGGGTTTCAGGTAATTGCCGTGGATCCCGGTGAAATAGTTGGAATAGACGATGTCGGCGGCCGCGCTGTCGACGATCATCTGCTTGTAGGCGTCGGCGGCGCGCGCTTCCTCCGTCGCGATGAAGGGGGAACCGATATAGGCCATGTCGGCGCCCATCGCCTGGGCGGCGAGGATCGCGCCGCCGGTGGCGATCGCACCCGACAGCAGGAGGGGGCCGTCGAACCATTCTCGGATTTCCTGGATTAGCGCGAAGGGCGAGAGCGTGCCTGCATGGCCGCCCGCACCCGCCGCGACAGCGATCAGGCCGTCGGCGCCCTTGCGGATCGCCGAGTTGGCATGGCGGTTGTTGATGACGTCGTGCAGCACGATGCCGCCATAGGAATGTATCGCGGCATTCACCTCCGGCACGGCGCCGAGCGAGGAGATGACCACCGGCACCTTGTATTTCACGCACATCATCAGGTCGTGTTCCAGCCGCTTGTTCGAGCGGTGGACAATCTGGTTGACGGCGAAGGGGGCCGCCGGGCGGTCGGGATGTTTGGCGTCGTGCGCGGCAAGGCCCTCGGTGATTTCCGCCAGCCACTCGTCGAGCTGGGCTTCCGGCCGCGCGTTCAGCGCCGGGAAGGCGCCGATGACACCGGCCTTGCATTGTGCAAGGGTCAGCGCGGGGTGCGAGACGATGAAGAGCGGCGCGCCGACGACGGGCAGGCGCAGCTTGTCCTTGAGGATCGCGGGCAGGGCCATGAGGAAATCCAAATCCGATTTTGACGTTTACGAAAACGTCAAAAGAATAGCAGCGGGAAGTGCCTGTGAAAAGAGGGGCGGTCACGCGTCGCGTGTCGTGCGCGTGGATGCTGGCAGGGCGTTGCGGGACGTTTGAGTAGACGGGCGGGCTTGGCTGCGTGCTGCGACCGTGGGGAAACAATCTGCCTAGGCCGAAGGTAATGGCCTGCCCATCCGTTATCTGGTGTCCGCTTATCCCCGGCGAAGGGCGCCGGTTTCGGCGGGAAGGCTTGCGCAATGGTGCGGTAAACGTTACGCAAAACCTAACAAAAGCCGGAAAGAAGGGCTCTTTCCACAGATGGATCACGGCCGCCTCGTCTGGCGGCTCCGCAGAAGGGTCTCATGTGAGCGGACTGGAAACGGCAATCAGAAACGCGCTGGCGCGCTCTGAGCGTGCGAATGCCGAAGTTCGCGCACGCATCTACCAGTCGGCGCGCAACGCGCTGGAGGCGGGCCTGCGCAAGCAGGAGATCAACGATCCCGAGACGATCACGGCCCAGCGCCACCGGCTGGAAGCGACCATCCACGAAATCGAGGCGGAAGAGCGCGCTGCCGCCACCCCGGCGCCGGTTCGTGACGTTCGCGTCGAACCGGTCGTCGAAGCGCGCCCGCGGCCTGAGTTGCGTACCGAGCGGGACACCAGACCGGAGCCGGTACTCGATGCAGAGCCGAGGGCCGAGGCCCGCGAGGCCGCAGCGAGCGATATCGGTGGCATCCGGCCTGAGCGGGCCGACGGCTTTGCCAGGGATGCGAGACCCGCTGCCGAAAGCGCCACCGTCAACGAGGCATCGGATTTCAAGCCCGAGCGCGTGGCAAAGGCCCGCAAGCGTCGCGGCCGGCTGTTCTCCTTTCTGCTGGTCGTCGCAACCCTGGTCGCGGCCTTCGGCGCGCTGGCCTGGTGGGTGCAGTCGAGCGGCCTGCTGAAGGACCTGCAGAACGGTGCCGACGACTCGACCCCGCCCGCCACCGTCGCGGGCGAGGATTTCTCCGGCGACGACCCGATCAAGAAGGCGCTCGACACGCAGAACCGCTTCTCCGCCGACTGGCGCGCGATCTTCTCGCCCGACGATACGGCAAAGCTCTCGGCGGGCGCTGCCGGCCGTTTCGAGGCGGTCAGCACCAATGAGGGGCCGGCGGTGCGCATCACCTCTACCAATCCGGACCGCGACGGCGCGGTGCGCATCGAGGTCTCGCCCGAGATACTGAACGAAATGGGCGGCAAGACCTCGACGGTGGCGCTGACGGTCCAGTCCGCAGGCGACAAGCCGGTGCAGGTGTCGGTGGAGTGCGATTTCTCCACCATGGGCGGCTGCGGCCGCCACCGCTTCACTGTCTCCGAGCGCACCGACATCCTGTTCCAGGTGGAGTTCGACCGCTCGCTCTCGCCCAGCGAGCCGGGTCATCTTCTCATCAACAGCGATGTCACCGGTGGCGATGCGAGCGTCAATCTCTATGCCGCCCGCATCCAGCCGGGTGAGTGAGCTCTGGCGTTATTTCACGAAACCGGGGCCTGAGCCGACGATCTTGTCGTCGATCTCGCCGATTGCTTGTCTGTCCTTGCCTTCGTAGTCGAGAGTCTTGAGGATGTGCCGGATCAGGTTGATGCGGGCGCGGCGCTTGTCGTTGGCGCGAACGACGGTCCAGGGCGCATGGTCCGTATGGGTTTCCTTCAGCATGCGGTCGCGCTTTTCCGTGTAATCGTCCCACTTGTTAAGCGCCGCGATATCCATCGGCGACAGCTTCCAGATCTTGAGCGGATCGTGCCGGCGATCGTGAAAACGCTTGAGCTGCATTTCGCGGCCGATATTCAGCCAGAACTTGAAGAGATGGATGCCCTCCGAGGTGACCATTTTCTCGAAGCGCGGCGTCTCTTTAAGGAATTTCTCGTATTGCGCGGGCGTGCAGAAGCCCATGACGGGCTCGACGCCGGCGCGGTTGTACCAGGAGCGGTCGAACAGCACGAACTCGCCCGCCGTGGGGAAGGTCGAGACATAGCGCTGGAAATACCACTGGCCAAGCTCTGTCTCCGTCGGCTTGGTGAGAGCCACGACACGGGCGGATCGCGGGTTCATGTAGGACATGGTAGCGTGGATCGCGCCGCCCTTGCCGGCGGCATCGCGGCCCTCGAAAACGGTCATGATGCGCGTGCCGGTCTTCTGCTGCCAGACCTGCACCTTGACCAGCTCGATCTGGAGAAGCTTCAGCGTCTTCTCGTAGTCCTTGTTGTCGAGCTTCTTGTCATAGGGGTAATCTTCGGAGCCGAAGGCCTTGTCGTCGATCCAGTCGGGAAGCTTCGGATCGTCGATATCGAACACCCGCTTCTTGCCGTGAATATCCAGCTCCACTGCCCGGCTTTCGGCCTTTTCCGCCATGGTCCACTCCTTCAAATCGGGGCGCGGTTCACGCCGCGTAAACCGGAAGGTGGCCACAACCGCATTGCGAATTCAAGCGTACCGTGAAAAACATGTCATGAAACCGCGCTATTCCTCCAGAATCGGTGGAGGCGCGGAGAACAGAATGCTTGCGAGGGAATGGGTGGCGGTTTCGGATCAGCGGACGGGTTTCGGCTGGCTGGCAGCGCAATTATGGGGCGTGCGGGTTCTGATCGCCTCGGCGGTTTTTGTCGGATTTATGATCTGGCTTGCCGGCCTGCATCTGGGCTGGGTGTCGTTCACCGTCCTGCTGCTTGTCATTGCCGGCCTGCTGCGCACCGACAGGCGCATGGTCGAGACCGGCCGGACGATGGCCGTCGGCCCCTCCGCCGTCGCGGTGCCGGAGACGCCGTCGGCCGATCCGCACAGGCAGGAACTCGCCGCTGTCGCCGCCGTGCTCGGTGCGCTCGATGCGCCGGCCATCCTTCTGTCCAGCCGCGAGGCGATCAAACTCCAGAACCGCGCCGCCGAGGCGATTTTCGGCGTGATCCCCGCCGGCAGCGATCTGGCCGGCCGCATCCGAGCGCCCGGAATTCTCGACATGGTGCGCGATGCTATCGCCGCCGGCCAGCCGCGCGAGACGGAGCATGCCGAGCGCCTGCCGTCCGAGACGGTCTATGTCGTGCGGGTAGCGCCGCTGGCGGAAACGGCCATTGGCGAGCCTCTTTGGCTGCTCACCTTCCGCGACGTCTCGCAGGCGCGCCGCATCGATCGCATGCGCTCCGACTTCATCGCCAATGCCAGCCATGAATTGCGTACGCCGCTCGCCTCGCTGCGCGGCTTCATCGAGACCCTGCAAGGGCCGGCGAAGAACGACGTGAAGGCGCATGATCGCTTTCTCGGCATCATGCACGAGCAGGCGACGCGCATGAGCCGTCTCGTCGACGACCTGCTTTCCCTGTCGCGCCTTGAGCTGCGCTCGAACCTCACGCCCGACCAGACGGTGGATCTCGTGCCGCTGATCGCCCATGTGCGCGACAGCCTGCAGCCGCTTGCAAGCGACCTCGGGGTCGAGATCGCGCTCGCCTTGCCCACCCACGCCGTCGTGGTCAATGGCGACCGGGACGAGCTGGTCGAGGTCATGGAGAACCTCATCGAGAACGCCTGCAAATATGGCCAGGAAGGCAAGCGGGTGGATGTGGCGCTGACGGGCGGCGGCGATGCGCCGGTCGAATTGTCGGTCACCGATTATGGTCCGGGCATTCCACCCGAACATGTCCCGCGCATCACCGAACGTTTCTACCGGGTTAACGTGGAAGCGAGCCGGTCCAAGAAGGGCACAGGACTCGGCCTTGCCATCGTCAAACATATCCTGACCCGCCACCGGGCACGCCTGGTTGTGAAGTCCGAGGTGGGCAAGGGCACGGTCTTTACCGTGCGTTTTTGACATAAAGGGATGCCGCCCTGTCGTTTCGCTGAAAATTCCTGAATATTTTCAGGTGCTTGGTGTGTCACAAATGTTTCGCGAAACTGACATAAAAGAGAGGGCGTCCGGGGTTTAGAGAAGAGCCGCCGGTCAACGGCAGACAGCGCGAAAACAGCGCTTTCCACACACGTCCTCTTCGGGAGAACCCAGATGAAATCTCTTAAGCTCACCCTCGCGGCGCTCGTTGCCTCCGCCGCTTTCGCAGGCGTTGCCGTTGCGCGCGATCAGGTCCAGATCGCCGGCTCGTCCACCGTTCTTCCCTATGCCAAGATCGTCGCCGAGACGTTCGGCGAGACCTTCCCCGATTTCAAGACCCCGATCGTCGAATCCGGCGGCACGGGCGGCGGCCTCAAGGAATTCTGCAAGGGCGTCGGCCCGGAGACGCTGGACATCGCCAACGCTTCGCGTCCGATGAAGGACAGCGAAATCGAAGCCTGCAAGGCAGCCGGCGTTACCGAGATCCAGGAAGTCAAGATCGGCTATGACGGCATCGTCTTCGCAACCGACAGCGGCAATGCCGACCTGAAGCTCGAGCCGAAGGACCTCTACTTCGCGCTCGCCGCTGAGGTCGTCGTTGACGGCAAGCTCGTCGCCAACCCCTACAAGAAGTGGTCGGAAGTCAACAAGGACCTGCCGGACGCTGAAATCGCCGCTTACATCCCGGGCGAAAAGCACGGCACCCGCGAAGTTTTCGACGAAAAGATGCTCGCTGCAGGCTGCAAGGCCACCGGCGCTCTCGACGTGATCAAGGCTGCCGTTGCCGATGAGAAGGAACAGCATGCCAAGTGCATCGCCGTTCGCAAGGACGGTCTGGCTGTCGACATCGACGGCGATTACACCGAAACGCTGGCCCGCATCGCCGCCAACAAGACCGGCCTTGGCGTGTTCGGCCTTTCCTTCTACGAAAACAATGCCGACAAGCTGAAGGTTGCGACCGTCAGCGGCATCGTTCCGTCGACCGAGACGATCGCGTCCGGCGAATACCCGGTTTCGCGCCCGCTGTTCTTCTACGTCAAGAAGGCGCATCTCGGCGTTATCCCGGGCCTTAAGGAATATGTCGAGTTCTTCACGAGCGACGACATGATCGGCCCCGACAGCCCGCTGGCTGAATACGGCCTCGTTCCGGCTCCGGATGCCGAGCGTGAAGAAGTCCGCAAGGCCTTCGCCGACGGCAAGATCATGTAATTGACGTTGG
>NZ_JBLZPH010000138.1:17852-24519 GCF_049199205.1 Shinella sp. M31
ATTACAACATGATCAGCGCAATCGCGCGCGGCTTCAAGGTGCTGACGGCCGAAGAGCGCGAGGCCCTGTTCAAGGACGGCGCCACCGCCCGCGACGTGCTCGCCAGCAAGGGCGTGCCGGTCGCTGCCGAGCCCGCGCCCTACATGCTGAAGTCCGCCGACGACCTCAATCGCATGACGAATACGAGCAGCACCATGCTGTCTGTTCTTGCGATTGTCGTGGCGGCTGTCGGCGCCTTCTTCTCCTACCGCTCGATCGCCCCGAAATTCCGCGCCCGCAACCGCGTCGAAGGCATGATGCTGGTCGGCCTCATCGCCGCCTCGTCGATCGCCATCCTCACGACGGTCGGCATCGTCACCTCGATGTTCACGGAAGCCGTGCACTTCTTCAACATGGTGCCGGCCTGGGAATTCTTCTTCGGCACGGTCTGGGATCCGCGCTTCGCCGCCGCCGGTGCTACGGCGTCCGCCGGCCAGTTCGGCCTGATCCCGCTGCTCGCCGGTACGCTCTATATCGGCTTCGTCGCGATGTTGGTGGCCGTGCCGGTCGGTCTCTTCGCCGCCATCTACATGTCGGAATATGCCTCGCGTCACGTCCGCTCGGTGGCCAAGCCCCTGCTCGAAGTGCTCGCCGGCATCCCGACCATCGTCTATGGCTTCTTCGCCCTCGTGACGGTCGGCCCGTTCCTGCGCGATATCTCCGCTCAGCTGAACGGCCTCGTCACCGGCAACTACACGAATTTCATCCAGGCGCAGAGCGTTCTGACGGCCGGCTTCGTCATGGGCATCATGCTGATCCCCTACGTCTCCTCGCTGTCGGACGACATCATCACCGCCGTGCCGCGGGCACTGCGTGACGGTTCGCTCGGTCTCGGCGCCACGCGCTCTGAAACGATCAAGCGCGTCATCCTGCCGGCAGCTCTGCCGGGCATCGTCGGTGCGCTTCTGATGACCGCCTCGCGCGCCGTCGGCGAAACCATGATCGTGGTGCTGGCCGCCGGTGTTGCCGCCCGCATGCAGCTCAATCCCTTCGAGCCGATGACGACCGTGACCGTCAAGATCGTCAACCAGCTGACGGGTGACCTCGAATTCACCTCGCCGCAGACGCTGGTGGCCTTTGCCCTCGGCATCACGCTGTTCTTCATCACGCTTTGCCTGAACATCTACGCCCTTTACATCGTGCGCAAATACCGGGAGCAGTACGAATGAGCCAGGTCTCCACGAGCCCTTCGATGGCCGCCCTTGGCGTCTCCGCCAAACCCGAACGTCGCGATATCGGCCTTCGCCGCCGCTACGCCGCCGAGCGCCGCTTCCGCCTCTTTGGCATGGCAGCGATCGCCTTCGGTCTGCTCTTCCTGTTCCTTCTGCTGTTTTCGGTCGTGTCCAAGGGCTACACCGCGTTCCAGCAGTCGATGATCACCATCCCGGTCGAGTTTTCCGAGCAGGTGATCGACAAGAACAACGAGCGCGCCACCAACCCGCAGAAGCTTGTCTCGGCCAACTATCCGGTCGTTGCCCGCAACGCGCTCGCCAAGGTTCTCGGCGTCGATGAAAAGGACCGTGCCGGTCTCAAGGCTGTCAACGGCATGATCTCGGACAGCGTCCGTACGCAGTTCCGCGATATGGTCGTCGCCAATCCGGCGATCATCGGCACCACGCAGACGGTGACCTTCCTCGCCCATGGTGACCTCGACTCGGCCTTCAAGGGTCAGATCGATCTCAAGGTTGCGGAAAACAACCGCAAGATCTCCGACAAGCAGGTCGGCTGGATGAACACGCTCGTCGAAAGCGGCGCGCTCTCCAAGCATTTCAACACCGGCCTCTTCGTCAACGGCGCATCGAGCCGTCCGGAAGCGGCGGGCCTGGGCGTCGCCGTCGTCGGCTCGCTCTACATGATGCTGATCGTACTCGTGCTGTCGCTGCCGATCGGTGTCGCCGCGTCGATCTATCTCGAGGAATTCGCTCCGAAGAACCGTTTCACGGATCTGATCGAGGTGAACATCAACAATCTCGCCGCCGTGCCGTCCATCGTCTACGGCCTGCTCGGCCTCGCCGTCTTCGTCAACTTTGCGGGCTTTCCCCGCTCGGCAGCCCTCGTCGGCGGCCTGGTGCTGACGCTGATGACGCTGCCGACGATCATCATCGCGACGCGCGCTGCCCTCAAGGCCGTGCCGCCGTCGATCCGCTCGGCCGCCCTCGGCCTCGGCGCTTCGAAGATGCAGACCGTGTTCCACCACGTCCTGCCGCTCGCCATGCCGGGCATCCTGACGGGCACGATCATTGGTCTGGCGCATGCGCTCGGCGAAACCGCACCGCTGCTGCTCATCGGCATGGTCGCCTTCGTCGCTGACATTCCGGGAACGCCGCTGGAACCCTCCACGGCTCTGCCGGTGCAGATCTACATGTGGGCGAACGAGGCCGAGCGTGCCTTCGTGGAGCGCACGTCGGGTGCCATCATGGTGCTCCTCATCTTCCTCATCCTCATGAATGTTGGCGCCATCCTGTTGCGCCGCCGTTTCGAACGGCGCTGGTAGAAGGACCGATCCTATGAACATGATGTCAGAAGCAGCAGTCGAGAAAGCGCTGGACAAGAAAATGAACGACATTTCCTACAAGATGATCGGCAAGGACGTTTCGGTCTATTACGGCGACAAGCGCGCCCTCTACGACGTCAACCTGAACGTCCGCGAAAACACCGTGACGGCGCTGATCGGCCCGTCGGGCTGCGGCAAGTCGACTTTCCTGCGCACGCTGAACCGCATGAACGACACGATCGACGGCTGCCGCGTCACCGGCCGCATCACGCTCGATACGGACGATATCTATGATCCGAACATCGACGTCGTCGAACTGCGCGCCCGCGTCGGCATGGTGTTCCAGAAGCCGAACCCGTTCCCGAAGTCAATCTACGAGAACGTCGCCTACGGCCCGCGCATCCACGGCCTCGCCAAATCGAAGGCCGACATGGACGCCATCGTGGAGAAGAGCTTGCAGAAGGCGGGTCTCTGGAACGAGGTGAAGGATCGCCTGCATGAAGGCGGCACCGGCCTCTCCGGCGGCCAGCAGCAGCGCCTGTGCATCGCCCGCGCCGTCGCCGTCAGCCCCGAGGTCATCCTGATGGACGAACCCTGCTCGGCGCTCGACCCGATCGCGACGGCCAAGGTCGAGGAACTCATCCACGAGCTTCGCGCCAACTTCACCATCGTCATCGTGACGCACTCCATGCAGCAGGCGGCCCGCGTCTCGCAGCGCACCGCCATGTTCCACCTCGGCAACCTCGTCGAGGAGAACGACACCGACAAGATGTTCACCAACCCGGATGACCAGCGCACGCAGGACTACATCATGGGCCGCTTCGGCTGACGCTTTCGTCGCCAGGCTTCCCGAAAACCGCGTGTATTAAGGACAAAACGATGTCATCGACCCATATTGTTTCGATTTACGACGAAGAACTGAAATATCTCTCCCGCCGCATCTCCGAGATGGGCGGCACGGCCGAGCAGATGGTGTCGGATTCCGTCCGCGCCCTTGTCACCACAGACGTCGCGCTGGCCCAGAAGGTCATTTCCGAGGACGTCATTCTCGACAATGCCGAGCGCCAGATCAACGACAAGGCGATCGTCACCATAGCCAAGCGCCAGCCGATGGCCGCCGACCTGCGCGAAATCATGGGCACGATCCGCATCGCCGCCGAGCTGGAGCGTGTCGGCGACCTCGGCAAGAACACCGCCAAGCGCGTCATCGCCGTGCAGAGCTCGGGCATGCCGCGCAAGCTCGCCCGCGGGCTGGAGCATCTCGCGGAACTCGCGCTGATGCAGCTCAAGGAAGTGCTCGACGTCTTCGCGACCCGCTCGGTTGACAAGGCCAAGGCGATCCGCGAGCGCGACGACGAGATCGATGCTATCTACACCTCGCTGTTCCGCGAACTTCTGACCTACATGATGGAAGATCCGCGCAACATCACGCCCTGCACGCATCTCCTGTTCTGCGCCAAGAACATAGAGCGCATTGGCGACCACGCCACGAACATTGCCGAGACCATCTACTACATGGCGACCGGCGCCCAGCCGGAAGGCGAGCGCCCGAAGGACGACACCTCGACGTCCGTCGTCGCGGCCGCCGCCGACGCGTCCGAGTAAGTGTAAGCAGGGATCCTGTCCATGGTGCCCAGAATAGCCGTCGTGGAAGACGAGGAGGCGCTGAGCGTCCTCCTGCGCTACAATCTCGAAGCCGAGGGTTTCGAGGTCGATACGATCCTGTCCGGCGACGAGGCCGAGATGCGCTTGCAGGAGCGCATGCCCGACCTCCTCATCCTCGACTGGATGCTGCCGGGCGTCTCCGGCATCGAGCTGTGCCGGCGCCTGCGTCAGCGGCCGGAAACCGAGCGCCTGCCGATCATCATGCTGACGGCGCGCGGTGAGGAGAGCGAGCGGGTGCGTGGCTTGGCCACCGGCGCGGACGACTATGTCGTCAAGCCGTTCTCGACGCCGGAGCTGGTGGCACGCGTCCGCGCCATGCTGCGCCGCGCTAAGCCCGAGGTCGTCTCGACCGTGCTGCGCTGCGGCGATATCGAGCTCGACCGCGAGACGCACCGCGTCCACCGCCGCACCCGCGAGGTTCGCCTCGGCCCGACGGAATTCCGTCTCCTGGAATTCCTGATGACCTCGCCGAGCCGCGTCTTCTCGCGCTCGCAGCTGCTAGACGGCGTATGGGGCCACGACATCTATGTCGACGAACGCACCGTCGACGTGCATGTCGGCCGCCTGCGCAAGGCGCTCAATTTCGCCAACATGCAGGACGTCATCCGCACGGTCCGCGGCGCCGGCTATTCGCTGGAAACCTGAGCGAAAAGCATTCCTCCCAAGGACGGAAATGGGCCCTGCGGGGCCTGTTTGCGTTTTGGGAGCCAGTATTGTGTCGCCCTCATCCGCCTGCCGGCACCTTCTCCCCGCAGGCGGGGAGAAGGGACCATCGACGCCCGGTGGTGTTCAAAAGGAAATGCTTTTGAGAAACGTTGCCTTCTCCCCTTCTCCCCGCTTGCGGGGAGAAGGTCGCGGCAGCGGGATGAGGGGCTTTCCCAACCTTTCACTACAAACAAAAACGGAGCCTTTCGGCTCCGTTTCTCATTCCATGTCCACGCGATCAGCGCATCCGGCGACGCTCGGCCGAGGGCTGGTAGGCGAGGCGCTGGTGGTAGGTGCAGTAGGGCGAATTATCAGGGGACTCGTTGCCGCAGAAGTGGAAATCGTCGTTCAGCGGGTCGCCGATCGGCCACTTGCAGGTGCGCTCGGTCAGCTGCGTCAGTTCCAGCTTGCGCGACATCGGCACGACGACATTGTTGCCGTTGGCGGGAACCGGGAGCTGTTCGGTCTCCACCTCGAATGCCGTATCCATGTCCATGTCGTTCTTGGCAACGGCTGCCGGACGGGCGGCGGTGCGCGGGGTGACGGCACGGGCCTGGAAGGTCGCGGGGCGCGGAGCGGCCGGTGCCGGACGCTTCGGGCGGGCGGCGGTCTGCGTGCCGCCAGCCTTGGCGCGGCCCGGCAGGTTGAGCCGGTGCACCTTGCCGATCACGGCATTGCGGCTGACGCCGCCGAGTTGTGCCGCGATCTGGCTCGCGCTCAAACCCTCGGCCCAGAGCTTCTTGAGTTTTTCGACGCGCTCGTCTGTCCAGTTCATTTTTTCGTCTCCGCTCGGCGTTCGATGCGAGAATCCCTCATCGCGTCCCGGACAGATCCGGAACCTGAACGCCTTCAACTCTTTTGGTGACTAGTTCCGCCGCATGCAGTCTAGTAATTGGTCTTTAACCTAGAGACCGGGGGACTCTGTGACAAGAGTCGCAGGAATCGGCGCGAATCGATTTCGAGGTTTTCCCCAACTTGCTGGTCGGGTGTGACTCGACGGCGACACCTTCCGCGCGTGCCGTGAATCCTCACCTTGCGGGAGGTTCAGCGTCACTCGGGGTGCGATTTTGTTGACATCCCCAGGTGAAATGCCGATAGTGCCGCAGGCCGCCGAAAGGCGGCTTTTGATTTTTCCGGAGCCCGGAAAAGTCAAGTGTCAGACGTTTTTTTCGCATCTCTTTTGGAGGATCCGCGCCATGGCCGATGCCGCGCCGCTCTATGAAACCTATATGCGTGCACCCCTTCGGTTCACGCGCGGGGAGGGCGTCTGGCTGATCGCCGAAGATGGCGAGCGATATCTCGATTTCGCCGCCGGCGTCGCCGTGAATTCTCTGGGCCATGCGCATCCCCATCTCGTCGCTGCGCTGAAGGATCAGGCCGACAAGGTCTGGCACCTGTCCAACCTCTATGAGGTGCCCGGCCAGGAGAGCCTCGGCCGTCGGCTGACGGAGGCGACCTTCGCCGACAAGGTGTTTTTCACCAATTCGGGCGCCGAAGCGCTGGAATGCGCCATCAAGACCGCGCGCCGCTATCACTTCGCCAAGGGCCATCCCGGCAAATTCCATATCCTCACCTTCGACGGCGCCTTCCACGGCCGCACGATCGCGACGATCGCGGCCGGCGGCCAGGAGAAGTACATCGAGGGCTTCGGCCCCAAGGCGCCGGGCTTTCTGAAGCTGCCCTTCGGCGATATCGCTGCCGTCAAGGACGCGATAACAGAGGAAACCGCCGGCATCCTGATCGAGCCGGTGCAGGGCGAGGGCG
>NZ_JBLZPH010000138.1:24649-101791 GCF_049199205.1 Shinella sp. M31
GGGTTCCCGCTCGGCGCATGCCTTGCCACCAACGAGGCCGCCTCCGGCATGGTCGCCGGTACGCATGGCTCGACCTATGGCGGCAATCCGCTCGCCATGGCCGTCGGCAATGCCGTGCTCGACGTCGTGCTCGAAGACGGCTTCCTCGACCATGTGCGCGATGTCGCGCTCGTCTTCCGTCAGGGCCTTGCCGCCTTGAAGGATCGTTTCCCCGAGGTCATCGAGGACGTGCGTGGCGAGGGCCTGATGCTCGGCATCAAGGCGAAGATTCCCGTCGCCGAACTCCTTGCGGCCGTTCGCGCGGAAAAACTGCTGGGCGTGCCGGCTGGCGACAATGTGCTGCGGCTCCTGCCGCCGCTCACCGTCACCGCCGAGGAAGCACGCGAAGGGCTCGCCCGCATCGAGCGCGCAGCCGAAAAGCTGACGGCGGCGAAAGCCGCCTGATCAGAGACCGGGACAGACAGGATACATCATGGCCAAGCATTTCCTCGACCTTTCCGCCGTTTCGGAAAGCGATCTCCGCGTCATCATGGACGATGCGCACAAGCGCAAGGCAGCCAACAAGGCCGGCAAGGAAGAGCGACCGCTCGCCGGCAAGATGCTCGCGATGATCTTCGAGAAGCCTTCGACCCGCACGCGCGTCTCCTTCGATGTCGGCATGCGCCAGCTCGGCGGCGAGACGCTGTTCCTGTCGGGCACGGAAATGCAGCTCGGCCGCGCCGAGACGATCGGCGACACGGCCAAGGTGCTGTCGCGCTATGTCGATGCCATCATGATCCGCACGACGGACCACAATCGCCTGCTGGAGCTGGCCGAGCACGCCACCGTGCCCGTCATCAACGCGCTGACGGACCTGACGCATCCCTGCCAGATCATGGCCGACGTCATGACCTTCGAGGAGCATCGCGGCTCGGCCAAGGGCAAGACCTTCACCTGGACGGGTGACGGCAACAACGTGCTGCATTCCTTCGTCGAGGGCTCCGCCCGCTTCGGCTATACGATGAAGATGGCCGTGCCGATGGGCTCCGAGCCCGACGACAAGATCCTCAACTGGGCGCGTGACAATGGCGGCAACATCCTGCTCGGCCATGACCCGGAGGCGCTCGTCGATGGCGCCGACCTCATCGTCACCGACTGCTGGGTCTCGATGAACCAGGAACACCGCGCCCGCGGTCACAACATCTTCCAGCCCTATCAGGTCAACAAGACCTTGATGGCGCGCGCCAACAAGGATGCGCTCTTCATGCACTGCCTGCCGGCGCATCGCGGCGAGGAAGTGACGGACGAGGTCATCGACGGCCCGCAGTCCGTGGTCTTCGACGAGGCGGAAAACCGCCTGCACGCGCAGAAGTCGATCCTCGCCTGGTGCCTCGGCGCCGTCTGAGGCGCGTCTTGAAAAACCGTGCCGCCCGCACGATCTAGGGGCCATCACGAAGCGCCGGAAGGTGCTTTCTCTGGCGTATGCCCGCCCGGTATGGAATGATCGGGCTAGAGCGCGCTCAAATCACGGTAGAACGCCGGTCGAAAGCAGCCGGGCCCATGGCCCGGTGGCTTCCCGGTGTGCAAGGAGCAGAACGATGATGGCTGAAAGTGCCCTGAAACTCGGTGAAGTCGGCTTTGCCGGCGACGACCATGTCCTGCCGTTCCAGGTCGAAGGCCTGGATGTGCGCGGCCGTGCCGTGCAGCTTGGCCCGATGCTCGACACCATCCTCGGCCGGCACAACTATCCGGCCCCCGTCGCGCGCCTGCTGGCCGAAGCCATCACGCTCACCGTGCTGCTCGGCACCTCGCTGAAATTCGAGGGCAAGCTGATCGTCCAGACCAAGGGCGACGGCCCGGTCGACCTGCTGGTCGCGGATTTTTCAGCGTCGGAGAACGTGCGCGCCTATGCCCGTTTCGATCAGGACGCGCTCGACGCGGCGATCGGGGCCGGCGCAACGGAGCCGCACGAACTACTGGGCAAGGGCATTCTTGCCTTCACCATCGACCAGGGCGCGCATACGCAGCGCTACCAGGGCATCGTTCCGCTCGACGGCCATACGCTCGAAGAGATCGCCGGCGTCTATTTCCGCCAGTCGGAACAGATCCCGACCAAGGTGCGCCTTGGCGTCGCCGAACTCTATGACCGCGACGAGGCCGGTAAATCCCGCCATCGCTGGCGGGCCGGCGGCATGGTCGCGCAGTTCCTGCCGCAGGCGCCGGAGCGCATGCGGCAGGCCGACCTGCCGGGTGGTGACGGCGACGAGCCTGGGCAGAAGATCGCCGATGACGACACCTGGGCCGAAGCCAAGGCCATGGTCGAGACGATCGACGCCGACGAGCTGACGGATCCCAATGTCGGCACCGAACGGCTGCTGTACCGTCTCTTCCACGAGCGCGGCGTGCGCGTTTACGAACCGCAGCAGGTCTTCGACCGCTGCTCCTGCTCGCGCGAGAAGCTGAAGGGCGTTCTCGCCGGCCTCAGCGCCGACGACATCGCACACACGGCCGACGAGAAGGGCGAAATCGCGGTGACCTGCGAATTCTGCTCGACGACCTACCGCTTCGAAGCGGCGGAGGTTTTGCCGGAGTAAGGCAGCGTATGCCCTCATCCGGCTGCCGCCACCTTCTCCCCGCCTGCGGGGAGAAGAGAGGGATGCAAGGCCCCGCCTTGCGTCTACGAAAGTGATTTCAGGAAAACAGTGCGGCGATGTCCCTTCGCCCCGCTTGCGGGGAGAAGGTGACCGGCAGGCCGGATGAGGGGCAATCCACCCAATGCTCAATTCAGCGTGCGCGTCTGCCCCGGCGTATCCAGCGAAAAAGCGGGAATGGCGACGTCGAAGGCTTCGCCGTTTTCGGCTTCCATGCGGTAGCGGCCGAACATGATGCCGGACGGTGTCTCCAGCGGGCAGCCGGAGGAATATTCGTAGGTATCTCCGGGACGCAGCACGGGCTGCTCGCCGATGACGCCGGGTCCGTTGACCTCGTCCACCTGGCCGTTCTGGTCGGTGATGTTCCAGTAGCGCGTCACGAGGCGAACGGCGATGTCGGAGTGGTTGGAAATGACGACCCTGTATCCCCAGACATAACGGCTGTCGTCGGGATCGGACTGATCGGCCAGATAATACGGCTCGACGGTCACTTCGATGTCGCGGGTCAGCGCACGATACATAGGCAAGCCTTGAACTGATTAGGTCCTGCTATTGTACAGGATTATGGTTTCGTCAAGGATAAGCAAAGAAGCACCGGCTTTGTCGGCCGGTGCCTCCGTATTTGTCCGTTCTCGCGTGCGAAAATCAGGCCTGGACCTTGGAAAGCGCCCGCGCGAAATCTTCGAGCAGATCGTCGCTGTCCTCGATGCCGGCCGAGAAGCGCACGGTGCCGGCGGACATGCCGAGCTCGGTGCGGGCCTCGTCCGTCAGGTTCTTGTGCGTCGTCGTTGCCGGATGCGTGATCAGGCTCTTGGCGTCGCCGAGATTGTTGGAAATCTTCACGACCTCCAGCGCATCCTGCAACGCGAAGGCCGCGTCCTTGCCACCCTTCATTTCGAAGCACACCAGCGTCGAGCCCCCGGTCATCTGCTTGGCGATGATATCGGCCTGCGGATGGTCCTTGCGGCCGGGGTAGATCACGCGCGCGATCTGCTTCTGGTCGGCGAGGAAATCGGCGATGCGGCTCGCATTCTCCGTCTGCTGCTTGACGCGCAACGGCAGCGTCTCGATGCCCTTCAGCAGCGTCCAGGCATTGAACGGCGACATGGCCGGGCCGGTGTGGCGGAAGTAATCGTGCAGGTTCTCGTCGATCCACTCTTTGTCCGAAAGCACGACGCCGCCGAGGCAGCGGCCCTGGCCATCGATATGCTTGGTGGCGGAATAGACAACGACGTGCGCGCCCAGTTCCAGCGGCTTCTGGAAGAGCGGGGTCGCAAACACGTTGTCGACGACGACCTTGGCGCCGATCTGGTTGGCAAGCTTCGCGACGCCGGCGATGTCGATGACTTCGAGCGTCGGGTTGGTCGGGCTTTCCAGGAAGAAGACCTTGGTGTTCTTCCGGATCGCGCCTTCCCAGTTGGCGAGGTCGCGGCCGTCGATCAGCGTGCATTCGATGCCGTATTTCGGCGCAAGCGTCTCGACCACCCAGCGGCAGGAGCCGAAGAGCGCGCGGGCGGCGACGATATGATCGCCGGCCTTCAGCTGGCAGAGGATCGCGGCGGAGACGGCGGCCATGCCGGATGCCGTGGCGCGCGCGTCTTCCGCGCCTTCCAGCATGCACATGCGCTTTTCGAACATGTCGTTGGTCGGGCTGCCGTAGCGGGCATAGATGAAACCGTCCGTCTCGCCCTTGAAGCGGGCTTCGGCCGCCGCAGAGGTGTCATAGACGAAACCCTGCGTGAGGAAGATCGCCTCGGCGGTTTCGCCGTGCTGGGAGCGGGTGGTTCCGCCGTGAACGAGTTGAGTGGCTGGGCGCCAGGACTTGCTCATGTGATCGTTGCCTTCAAACAAAAAAACCGGCCGCAAAAGCAGGCCGGTTTCGAACCCGGCCTTTTTAGCTACTTGTTTAACGTGGCTGCAAGCCGACCGGCCAAATCACCACGGGATAATCTGCTAATACTGCGCGCCCGCGCTTGCGTCAATTGCCGGCATTTGGTTTTGTGCGAACCCTCTGACAGGACGGGATTATCATGGCTTCTGCGACGCGCAGCACGGGCATTCTGGCGGACAACGCCATCAGCGGCTTGTTCGACAGCGGACGGCTGAAGAGCGAAGCCGCGCTGGATGCGGACCAGATCCAGCCGGCAAGCCTCGACCTGCGTCTCGGTGCCAAGGCGTTTCGCGTGCGCGCCAGCTTCCTGCCGGGGCCGTCGCATCTGGTCGCCGACAAGCTCGACCGGCTGCAGCTCCATGTCATCGATCTCTCCGAAGGTGCCGTGCTGGAAACCGGCTGCGTCTATATCGTGCCGCTGATGGAAAGCCTCGATCTGCCGGAAGACCTCGCAGCTTCCGCGAACCCAAAGAGCTCCACCGGCCGCCTCGATATCTTCACCCGCGTCATCACCGATCGCGCGCAGGAGTTCGACAAGATCCCGGCCGGCTATTCCGGCCCGCTCTACCTCGAAATCTCGCCGCGCACCTTCCCCATCGTCGTACGCCGCGGCTCGCGCCTGTCGCAGATCCGTTTCCGCAAGGGCAAGGCCCTGCTGGACGAGACCGAGCTCTTGGCGCTGCATGGGTCCGATACGCTGGTCGCCAGCGAGACGCCGAACGTCTCGGGCGGCGGCATCGCGCTTTCGATCGATCTTAAGGGCACCGGCCCGGAGGGCCTGATCGGTTATCGCGGGAAGCATCACACCTCCGTCGTCGATGTCGACCGCAAGAACCAGCACGACATCTTCGATTTCTGGGAGCCGCTGTTCAGCCGGGGCCGCAACGAGCTGATCCTCGATCCCGATGAGTTCTACATCCTCGTCTCGCGCGAAGCCGTGCATGTGCCGCCGCTCTATGCGGCCGAAATGACGCCCTTCGATCCGTTGGTCGGCGAGTTCCGCGTGCACTACGCCGGCTTCTTCGATCCCGGCTTCGGCCATGCGCCGGCCGGCGGCTCGGGCAGTCGCGCGGTGCTGGAAGTGCGCAGCCATGAAGTGCCCTTCATCCTTGAGCACGGCCAGATCGTCGGCCGCCTCGTCTATGAGCACATGCTCGATGCGCCGGAAGGCCTCTATGGCTCCGGCCTCGGCTCGAACTATCAGGCGCAGGGCCTGAAGCTCTCCAAGCATTTCCGCGCCGGCTGACCCCGGCGTTCGGGCGCTTTACATTAAAGTTAAACGTTTTTATTGTGCGGTGAGCCGCGCTTCTTTGCGGCGCCACGGCGAGACGGGCTTTTTATGTCAAGACCCACGATCAAGACCATCGCGCAGGAGACCGGCCTTTCGATCGCCACCGTATCGAAGGCGCTGAACGACAGCCCGCAGGTGCGGCCGGAAACCCGCGCCCTCGTCGTGGCCGCTGCCGAACGCGTCGGCTATCAGCTCAACATGCATGGCGTTCAGCTGCGTACGGGAAAGACCTATCAGGTCGCGGCGATCATGACGGCGCCCGGTCCCAAGCAGAACGAATGGGAGGGCGTCGAATATGCCCAGCTGCTCAGCGGCATCTCCTGGGCGCTGGAGGACAGTCCCTTTCGCGTCTCGCTCTATGCCGTGCGCTCCTTCGAGGAGAGCATCGCCACGATCCGCCAGATCGTTTCGCTGAAGAAAGCCGACGGCATCATCGTGTCGGGCACCCATGCCGACGATCCGCGCGTGCGCCTCATGCAGGAGGCGGATTTCCCCTTCGTCACCTACGGCACGACGATCCACAACGCCCCGCACGCCTATGTGGATGCCGACAATGAGCAGATGATCCGCCTGTCGGTGGCGCGCCTCGCCGAGCGCGGCCACAGCCGCATCGCGCTGATCAACCCGATGGCGGACCTCAGCTATTCGCTGACCCGCTTGGAAGCCTACCGCCAGGCCCTCGATATCGCCGGCCTGGCCTTTGATCCGGCGCTCACCGCCCACGGCCACCTCACGCCCGCCTTCGGCCGCGAAAACGTGCTGCACATGTCGGGCCTTCCAAACCCGCCGACCGCCTATATTTGCGCCAACGAAGCCTCAGCGCTGGGCGCCTTCTCCGGTTTCCATGCCCGCGGCCTCGTGCACGGCCGCGACGCCGTGATCAACGCCACCGACGACCTGAACGTCAGCCAATACTTCGCCCCGCCCATCACCACCTATTTCCTACCGATCCACGAAC
This sequence comes from Shinella sp. M31, assembly GCF_049199205.1. Classification (NCBI taxonomy): domain Bacteria; kingdom Pseudomonadati; phylum Pseudomonadota; class Alphaproteobacteria; order Hyphomicrobiales; family Rhizobiaceae; genus Shinella; species Shinella sp. M31. The sequence goes on from NZ_JBLZPH010000138.1 coordinate 31,420, forward strand.
CGAGCGAAATGCTCGGCCGCTACATTCTGCGCCGCATGGAAGGGGAAGCGCCGGAGGCGCTGCAGACGCTGATCATGCCCAAGCTGATCGAGCGGTCGGATGATCGGCTGGTGAGAAACTAGAGAACGAAATCGAACTTGCCGAAGGCTTTATGGCTTAGACGCCTCTGAAGTCGATGTGGCCAACAGGAGGCAGGCTATTCCTTGCCGATTAACGCGTGATATACGCGACTCGGCTGGTTTCGCTCTCGTATGCAGTTGAAACACCCTCTGCGGATTACCTTTGTTTAAAAAAATTTCCTTCCGGATTCTAGTCAAGCCGATGTCGTTTTGCTACTTAGAATTGATCTTTCTGGTTGATTAGAGCAAGAATAGGGTTGTGATGAATTTTGTAGCTTCCGCACAAGGCACCAGCGGCAACGATGAAATTACCGCGCATGCTGGCGAGATCGTCGATGGTGCGGCAGGCGACGATCTTATAAGGGGCACAACAGGCGCAACTATGCGCGGCGGGCTTGGTTTTGATACGCTCGTATTCAGCGCCAAGGGATATCTGGAGAGTATCACTTTTGATGTTGGAAAGCAGCGTCTTGGCGATGTCGCCTTGCAGCCTGGAACATTCATTTCCGGCTTCGAAAAGTTCGAATTCACTTTTGGGAGCGGTGATGACGCCCTTGATATTCGAGGAGCGACTTTCGGGAAAGATTATAAGTCGGGCAGTTATTTTTCAGGGAGCACGGGCAAAGATACCGTTTTTATCGATCATCTCGCCACCGGGTTTGCTTCCATCCAGGGTTTCGAGGTTCTTCAAGCTGATTTTTCGAAGCTTAACACTGCCGTAAACTGGAATGGCTCGACTATCGAATTCGGTGGCTTTAGCGGCATACTCTGGAACGTGAAGAGCATGTTCATCAAGGGTGGCAGCGGGAACGATGTTTTTACGAACGCCAACCTCGGTGGCGCTATTGAAATCTACGGTGGTGCAGGCAATGACCGGATGGGTTGGGCCAGCAACGAAGACCCGCATAAAAACACGATTTTTGACGGCGGCCCGGGCAATGACATTATTTCTGGATATCTTTCCACAACTGTTAGAGGTGGGGCAGGAATAGACCACATAGGGTTGTCCTTCGATACGGTCCGCACCAATATCTATTTCAAGGTGTCCTCTCAGCTGTCATCTGAGATAACGCTACCAAATAATACAAAAATCAGTGGTTTTGAGCACTTTTCCATGGCGTTCGGTCGTGGCGATGACACGCTGGATGTCCGGGGAATGAATTTGTCTCCCACGTTCTACATGGGAGGACGAAAGGAAAACGCTCAAAGTATGTTTGGCGGCGGTTACGGTGTCGACACCGTCGTTATTGATTCAAAGACAAGAGGGTCGTTCTCTCTTATGAATTTTGAGATGCTTCGGGCGAATTTCTCTGATGTTAAATCGGATATTTCGGTGGAAAATGGCGGAACTATTCGGTTCTCTGGATTTATATTCGATGGCGGTGTTTTTAATTCAGTGGATATTGTAGCCGGATCTGGTCAGGACAACCTTGACGGATCATGGAAAAATGATCGCTTAAATGGCGGTGCAGGTAACGATTACATCACTGGAATGGATGGCGACGATGTCCTGATTGGCGGCTTGGGGCGTGACGTTCTTGAGGGAGGATCGGGAAATGACACCTATATCCTCGATAAGTATGACCGAATTTACGAAAATACAGATGATGGGATCGACACTGTAAAAATTGGCATTTCCTATACGCTGCAGGATGGCTTCGAGAATCTTACTTTGCTTGGGCGGGCAAGCATAAACGCGACCGGGAATGCGCTGCGAAACGTCATCATCGGAAATAGTGGTGACAACATCATTGATGGTATGGAAAACATAGATACGATGGATGGCCGAGGCGGCAACGACGCCTACTATGTCGATTCTGCAGGCGATATCATTGTTGAAGCGAAAGGAAATGGTTTTGATCGTGTTATCACCTCCGTGAGTTACACGCTGAGTGCCGGAGTAGAGGTGGAAAGCCTCTACGCTAGTTCGGACTCTCCGGCCAAAAAGATCAAGCTTACCGGGAATGAGTTCGGGCAAAAGCTCTTCGGCAATGCGGCTGCAAATGTGATTAATGGCGGTGCTGGTAAAGATTGGATAGACGGAGGTAAGGGCAGTGACACCCTTATCGGCGGTAGGGATGCCGATAGCTTCGTGTTTAACAAGGGCTATGGCCAGGACAGGATCGAGGATTTCGAAGATAATGTCGATAATATCGACCTGCGTTCCTATAATTTCGCGTCAATCAAGTCGGTAATCAGCAAGGCCGTTCAGGTCGGAGATGACGTCCACATCAAGCTTGGCGGCACCGATATTATCATGCTGAGCGATTTCAGGCTGAAAGATCTCGATGCGCGCGATTTTCTGATTTGATGCGTGGGCCTGTGTGAACGGGCCGACTTCATCGATGCAGATTGACCTGTATTGCCTCAGAAAAGGTGGGGTTGACGTGTGTCAAGCGAAGGCCCGCACGCTCCTCCGCTTGACACACCCCGCGAACTGTTGAATGACTGCGGCCTCGGCGCCGCCTGCGGGTATGATGTAATGGTAGCCTGTCGGCTTCACAAGGCTACTCGCAATGGTTGTATAAGCTGGCTGTAATCACATATTTACAAATATGATCAGTGATTTAAGAGCGTTCCTGCTTGCGAATTTCCTCGGAATTTTTGCCAGCGAGCAGCACAGAAATCGCACCAGTTCTCGAAAGGAACGGACCTTCTGTAAGCCGATGTTTACGAAATGGTCTCGCGCATGGTCGTAATGAATTGCAGCGCACCCGAGTGGCACCAGGAACCGCCCACCTCGTTCCAGCATGGTCTTCCAAATGAACGGTCGTCATTTGAGACCAATTCCGGGCGAGGGTGCTGACCAAATTCCTCGATTTTCCAGAGCGATTTAAATCGCGTTTTTGAAAATGCCTACGGTCGTGTTCAAGTCAGGTCTGATTTGAGATTTATTCCTCCCCCGCCGCATCTCGATCCGCGTTGTCTAACCCGGTGACAAAATGGATCCTCGTCTCACCGAACAAGGAGAGGCGACATGACCAAGGCAAAACCGACCGCAACCGTTCCGACCGACAAGGCTGTCATCGCAGTAGCGATCGCGGAAGGACGGAAAATGATCGAGGCTGGAAAATCCAAAATCGATACCGCCCTAGCGATTTACGAAAAGCTTGAAGGCATGGAGCAGGACGTGATCGTCAAAGCGTTCATCGAGGGCGCAGCACTGACGGAAAAGGGTGCTCTCACTTATTGGTACAACTGCCGTAGGCGCCTTGCGAAAGAGCGACGTAGTAAAGTGCGATAGTGTGCATGAATATGTCGAGGACGATGAGACGGATTGTTGGGGCAGAAACTGGTGAGTTGTGCCCACCGCACCAAGCGCGTCATCTCGTTTACAGCCCTGAGGGATATCCCAGCGTTAAAGCGTATATAGGTGCATGTGTAGGGTTGTTGAGCCCAAGCAGGCTTCCAATCCATGAGTGCCGTAGCGCTGCGGTTGGACAAGCAGTTAGTCCATGTTGTGTAGCGGCTAACATCACATTTTGGCCGATATGTCCGGCTTCGATCATGACAACTCTATATGCGTTTGCGTCGGCATATTTCCACATAGTCCGATCTAGATGTGCACATAGGAGTACCATACAAGGCATGGTCTCGGCCCATTCTTGGCCACCTACCAATTCTGAAAAGGGCGGAGTAGCTCCTGGGAGGCAGCATTCCAGTGAGTGCTCCTTGGCCGAATAGTGGTAAATTCCTTCTGCAAGACCTTCTACTTGGCGCACCAATACATAAGCCTCATAAGGATTGCGTGCGCCGCCTGAAGGGGTCATTCCAAGCGGAAGCTTACCCACGCAATTTTGCGTTTCGCCAGTGATGCCCATACCGGCATAGAGGCATTCCGATAGGATTGCCAGCGGAATGGCTTGGTCTCTGCCCTGGCGCCTAGTGCGTCGTGCTTCCATCAGGCCCAAAAGCGAACTTGTTCCGCTTGCCTTAGGAAGTGCAATGGCGCGCTCCGGGCTATTCAAATGAAAGAGACTAATGGCTCCATGACTTGCAAGTTTTTGACGTTGCATGCCTTCTGCCTGGTCAAGCGAGATGAATTCAGGATCTTGAACAGTGAAATGCATCAACGCGGTTGGCAGACCCCACTTCCAATGCTGCTCGACAGCATTCTCTCGCTCAGCCAGAGGATCACCTTCGCGGACGAGAACGGACATATCTAGAAGAGAGTCGATTGTTTCACGGAGTTCGGGCCAGGAAAACTCCGGAACGAGTTTTCGCACCTGTTTTAGGGGTATCCAATCCGGGATTTTTCGGAGAAAGCCAAGAAGGTCATAGCTGCATTCGAAAACCCTCTTGGTGAGGAAGTTGCAAGCTATCAGCTGGTCGCCTTCAGGCTGGAAAACTAGCGTTCTAGAAGACCTTATTCTCATAGTAGTGGCCCGTCGCGTGGGCGGCGACGGGCCCTCCCCGACTATTCAGCGCGGTACATCATCCCAGGGCTGACGAAGTTCGGCTTCGTTTTGACCGGGGTGACAGAGAGGTTGGGCTTCGACTGCGACGGCTTCGTGGATTGGGTCTTCATCGTCATCCTCTTTGTAGTTGTGAGCGGGCTACAGCCGCTAGGAAACGATGTGCGTTATTTCAAAATAATTCGTTAAAAGGTAAATATTAAATCCGGCAGTCTAAAGTATATATTGAGCTGATCTGACACAAGAAACGAATATATCTGACTTAAATTGGAATTATCAAATATTTAATTACGTTAAGACTACGTTTCAATACAATTGAGGCCGGAATCTGGCGATTCTTTTATATGGAGGGTGCGATGGAAGGCGACTATTGGGCAAAGACGTACGGGCGATATGCCAAAAATCAAAAACAATCCTCAAATATAGAGAGTGTTGAGTGTCTCCCGCTTCGCGCGCTCGTGGCACTCTTGGATAGTCAAATACCGAAGTTCGCAGACGATGAGGCATCGGACCTGCAATACCTGTTGAGAATGGCAAGGAGTGAAGCGGCAGATATGCTTGCTCGAGAGTACCGGATTCAACGCAAGGACGTGCCTAGTCAGGAATATCCCGCTTCACCCACTCAACCAGCTCACGTCGCATCTGGGGAATAAAGTCCCGGACAAGGTGCGGCACCAACGGGTCATTTAATGGGCGAGCCTGGGCGAATTTAATAGCAGTCCGCAATGATGTGGTTGTTGGAAGCGGATGCATTACGACCGCTGAAAATGAGGGGCCTGCATGGGTCAGAACCAAAGCATGCCCCCCTAACAGGGGGGCAGCGACGGGTAGCCATCGTAGCCGCATCAACGTAGGCTCATGCTGTCCACCTTGATTTGCTGCCACGAAAGAGAGGACGTTTAGTCGCTCGACCACTAGCCCTTTGTGGTCGCCGCGAAAGCGAGACCAATACGTGTCTCGTTTTGCACCCCACCCGGTAAGCCGTCTGAATACAGTGGTGCTTCCAGCCCGTGCAACGACCAACACGGACATAAACAGTTGGTCCATCGTTCCCGGCACAGTAAAATAGACATGATATAAACCTTGAGAGATAGAGGCGATTGGCTCCTCTAGGAGCGGGCTCATTGCCAGTCGAATTTCGGCACCGATTTGAATTTTGCTCGGCTGTGGCAAGTCAAATTTGAACTGTTCGGGCGGGAGAAACAGTGCGGCCTCGTCGATGCCAAAATGGTCTGCGATGTGCTTTCTTACCGCGGGGCTAGCTTCGCGCTCGCCGCTAAGATATTTTTCCAATTGAGCACGATGGATTTTCATCTCGCGTGCGGCCGCAGAAATGCTTCCTCTTGTCATACAGAGGCGCCTAAGGTTTAAAGCGAAATTCTCTCGTGCAGACATTTTGCCTTCTCGGACGGATTTGCCTCCCGTAAAAGCGTGGTATCCTCAGACGTAGCGAGCGAATATCCCTAAAATTATGGGGGATTTTTTTGGAAGTGGATTAGGCGGCAATTTGTTAAGTTGCGTCCTACCAAAATCCAAAAAGTGGAGACTTAGAATGGCCTCCTAGTAGGGTTTCTGCGTCTGTCGAAATAAAAAAATTTTACTCACTCTTGCATAATTAGTGCATTGACTTTTATGAATAAAGCTGGCGACAGTGCCGCACCTCCGTACACAGGTCTGATCATGCCGCAACGCTCCAAACATGACGCCGAAATACGAATGTCTATTGGCGTCGCAAGAGTTGCCTTGCGGGCGGGAAAGTCACCGGAGGAGGCGGTTCAAATGATTAAGGATCAACTACGGAGCAGAGAGGGAGCGGATGCTTCCCAAGCTTCAATCGTGTCACTTGAAAAGCCGCCGCACACTCCGCTGAGGCGAATAGAATAACAAATATCAGCCGAATCGGCATTTTGTGTATTTAAGTTTTCGCCTCAATCGCGACGTAGCACTGGTTTTTTTTAACAAGAGCATTGCCGCAGTTGTGCGGCCTTCTAGGAAGCACGCAAAGCTTTCTGGTTCATTGCCCTTTTTTCGAAAGAGCTGTTACGGTTGCGGTTTGCAGGCACCGCTTATAACATCAGACGCTTGTGCGTGGGCCATATCCAAGAGGTAGGTCAGCATAGAATCCACCCCCGCAACTTTTATCCGCAGCTCCTTCAGCATGGTCACCGTGTAGGCGAGGTTTTCTGCAGATGTAGGCGTTGGCGTCTTTGCTTGGCGACGAATTGCAGTGACTTCACTCATGATTGTTGCCCCTCAGGAAGTTAGCAAATCACAACCTCTACGGTAATTTCTGCCATTAGAATCGGCAAGAACTATTAATGATCCGTAAAATATTGCAACACTTATGCGAAGTCTACGAGAAAGTGCAACCTGAGGGAATGATTAACGTGATAAATTTTAACCTCGTTAAGTAAATTCGTTAAGGATATCAAAAAAGGCTCCTTGGCAGATACAACTCTACAACCAGGGTTGCCGAGAATCTTCCTTCGATCGGTACTCAAGAATTATTCAGTAGCACCTGCATCGAGTTCTACGGGCGCGGCATTAGCTTTTAGTGGAATCAAAAATTAGGAACCAGATTCGGTCAAACCGGGAAATCCGTAAATGTCCTATATGGGAGTGGGGAACCAAGAATTACGAGGCCATCACTACGTGATGACGTCGCTATGCTCCGAACCATTGTTCCTGTTATGATCTAAAATCCGTAAAAGTTCTATATGGGAGAGGGGAGAAAAGATTTACGGATTTCAAATTTCCATGCCCCAGACGGTAGGAAGGGGGCATGGAAAAAGTTCGAAAATCAGAGTGGGAAAGATACGTCTAGGCTGCAAGCTTCTCGGAAGATTTTGGAAGTTTTTCCATGGTTCCTTCCGGGAGAAAGAGTTCTATCTTGATCTCAGGATAAAAGTCCGATTTCAGTTTTAGCAGGGCTTCAATGACGTCGTCGGTATCGGGGGAGTTATTGGTTTCAAACGCTGCCTTCTTACCGTTGTCGATGTCACTGATTTTGCAAGGGATGCCGCAGGCATTTAGGCTTTCCATGAAAATCCCGTGCTTTAGCTTGTACTTGATGCGGATCGCATCGAAACCAGCTAAGCGCTGCTGATATGCACGCGTTATATCCTGCTTCAACCTTCCAATAGCTCCGTCTTGTTTTCTAATGTATTTAGATTTTGCGCTCGGTAGTGAACCCTTTGCAGTTCTAAGCTTCTCGAATATGAGAAAATCCTCTGTCAGCTTCAAGTTGTGCTTGTTTTTCTTGTCGTAGGTGTGCCAAGCCTCGCGCACTTGGTCGAACGCTGAATGGTCTTCAATAGGGACCGTATCGAAGGTGAGATGCTTGTATCGCTTGCCTTCGAATTCCACGTCGACATCGCGAATGTTCACCCGCCTCCGCTTCCAATCGAATTCCATCGACAGGCGTTTGTTGACAGTACGGTACACGAAGTCTGTGTCGTTCCTCACCATGTCTTTGATGCCAACGCCGGTCTTGTAGTCGATCTTCTGTTCGGGATGGCGATTTAAGAAAAGCTCGAATGTGGTGCTGTTTTCCTCGCGAAGGTTGAACAACGCGTTGGTTTTTATGCCACCTTTCTGGAGAACGATGCCGTTGTCACCGTCACCGGGCTTCAAGGTTGCAGACCCTCGGGTGCGCCATCCGAGAGGCTGACGAACCACATGCTTGATTTCCAGGGGTGGTTTGTCATCAAGCTGACCGCGTGCATCGCTGAACGCCTTGAACAAGTCGCCGGTCGTTGCCTGCTGGCTGGTGTTTCCGCTCGGTGTATGTCTTTATGTTCTTGGCAATATTCTCTGGACGAAAATACCGATCTCGCTCTTGTCCAAACTCCAGCAACTGATCGCCACTTCCACCTTGGTTGACCGGTAGGTCACCAAGTGTCCCGTAGGGATGAATAATGTTTATGGATTTTACTATCTCGTCTGCATGCCCGATGTTCATGCGATATGCAGCGGCGATTTGATGGCGCAGATAATGTTCGATACACCGATCGTAATTGAAACAGATAATGCTGATATTGTTTCCGATTTTTCCCGGGTCTTTTACGCCATCGACCAAAATGCGGAAAAAGTGTCCGAGCCATGTGTCATCCGGGTTTGTGAGACTCTTTCCGGTTGAGTTTATGGCCTTCGACCTCGGGTATTCTCGAAGGTTATTCCACTTATCGGGAAATAGGCTGCTCTCTCGTTCGGCCTTCGCAATCTTCAAAGCGATGAGCATCTTCCCTACAAGCGGTATAAACTCGTCGTCACTAAATCGGTCAATGAAGGCGTCAATGCTAACCGCTGTGTGAATACCATCGTGGATGGTCTTTGCAGCCTTTAACGGTTCCTCACGATCTGACGCTTGCGACCACAGCCGACCGAAGGTTTCGTACATCGTTGGATCGCCCACTATTGGGTCTCGTCCCCCGAAGTTTCGAAGCAATGCGCTTTTACGAATAGACTGTGCAAGTTCGCTGCCCACAGGCATCCCGAATTCGGCACTCGCGCCAGCGCCGATAACGAACGTCGTGTTATTTCTGAATGGCACGGAGCAATCTCTGATCAGTTATAGCCGTAGTACCCAAGCAAGGCCTTCTCGAGGAGAGAGCCCGCAGCACCAAGGCTAACAGCCCACGCACCGGCACCGGCCTTACCCATCATCTTAGTAACCCACTTGTTGACCTAAGGGCCGAACTTCTTTTCAGCCTCGATCCTCGGCTCATCGATAAGAGCGGCTTCCAACTCGATAAAGTCTGCATCATCGACGCCGTGGCTAGCGAGAGCCTGACGGAGTTCCTGCACGTTGCCATGGTTTACGGTGATATTGACCGTGCTGTTCTCTGCATTGCCCGCCACGCCGACATTGCCGTGGATCGTGTTGTAATAGATATTGCTCACTACCTTCTCCACTTCTGGGGCTTTCGTTGTTAGACCGTCGATCTCTCCCGCATTCGGGTATCGTTCTTAAGCGCCAGCACGAAGTCGAGAACTCGACTGCGCACTGCATCAACTATTCCGACAACCAACGCAGCAGATATCTCACCCCAAAACGAAAAGAGGCTCACGCCCTCATTCATCTCTCGTTCGATGAGAGGAAGATAGTTGTCGAAATTAAGCCTGCATGTCCCGCTGTCACCGAGTTGATCCGGTAGGATTGTCCCAATCGCTTGCCGGCACTTGAAGGTGGAGACCTCTTTGTTCTTCGCCGCTCGCTCGACTACCAACTGAGCAATCGGCATGTTGTTATACTGCGCAGCGATGGTCGCGCCGCTTGCTTTGAAAGCGATACCCATGGTGCGATACTTCGGCACCTCGACATCAGCCGGGTAGCCGTGAAGTTCGTGCCGCACCCAATCCTCAAGCAGATCGCTGTCGATGTTGGAGGCCAACACTAGCACCTTGCGGAGAAGGGTCGCGACTGGGGTCGTGTCGGAAAGAGCGTCGTTTTGAATCTCGGTAAGCAAACCCATGCCCGGTGTCCTTCTGTCCACTCGCAATTTAGGCGCTCAAGCGAACTTTAAGAAGAGTTCAATTCTAGAATTCAACGCTTTATTGCAGAATATTGTCATCAGGTACGTGATGAACCATTGCGTAGAAGCCACCGGAATATATGGCGTTGCGGTAGACCTAGGCGCCTGAGCGACGTTTCTTGGCGAACGCCTACAGAAGGTTCAAGCATTTATAATCTTCACGCTCATAGGCTTCATTCTTGCACTAGGCCTGTTTGGCGATCGCACGAGCCTGAATGAGACCATCCGTTTTATCCGTAACTGGATTAATGGGTTCGTTTTGGTCCTCGCTGTCGCGGCCGTCATTGTGCGGGTATATATCTCGCTAGGCATCAACGCGTGATCCACATAACTCGCCGGATCTAGGAATCTAGTCCTTGACTCAATTCGCCATGCGAACATAATAAGAACATCCATCTGCTGACGAACAACCGCTTGCTATGCTCGCATAAGAGAACGGCGATATGCGCCCAATCGCTAAACCCGATGAACCACTAGGGCCAGTCGATGAAGCCCTTGCTTGGCACCAAGGCGATGCCAGGGCGACCATTGCAACGCTCATCGCTGACTGCGGTCATCTACGCGAGCAACTGGCTATCACGGATCGAGCAGTTAGCCGGGGCTTCACTCGTGGCTGGAAGCCTTCGCCGGACCGAGAATGATCGACCGCAAGGCTGGTATAGTGCGGGAGCTTTATGCGGTTGAGCAGCCGATTGACCTCTATCAGTTTGGTCCTGCGCTTGTTGCGGCCGGATACACCGAGCAGGCCATCGTCAGCGCACTGGCAGCCTCGTCTATGAAAAGCGTCTCAAATATGCTGGTGGAAACCGAGAGAGTTGCAAGATGAAACGAGAGTTACCAAAGACCATAACTCGACAGCAGTCTTGGGAGCGGAACTACGAGAAGAACCGCTATATGCACAATCTTTCACTACCGGACCTCAGTGCTCGCCATGACGTGTTAACTAACAATATCACGACGCTCGTCGCGAAAGAGGGAAAACTTCTTATTTCGCCGGTCCCATACCAGGAAGATCCCAAGTGGATTGAACTGTATACGCACTGCCTGCACGAACTTCGTTTGCGGAGAATCCCGTTTCCGGGGCCATTCAACGCGAATGGCGACGGCTTTTTAAAGAATCTTGACCTAGAGACCCGGCGAGCCGTCTTTCTACGGCTTGAAATCACCAAGGGCCTCTTCAAGTTAGGTAAGAAGCATCACCTTGCTGATCTACGGACGAATGGAAAGTTAAGGCTGACGCCGGCCACTGTTTACGGAAAAGGCGGCTACGGTTACGCCGTTGATGACGACGAGATTAACAAATACATCGAACTCAATCACGGGAATAGCGTGATCCCGTCTCTTCTCGACGGGATCAACCTTCATGAGATCGCGCGATACAACATTCGGTTACCAATTAAGGCACCCACCGACTACTACCTTTTTTCGATGTCGAACACGTTTCGATATCGCCACGTTTTTGATTTCCACTACAATGGCGCGTTACAGATCGATAACCGTGCTGCATTTATATCGAGGGTGAGAGAAGGCGTAAAAAGCCATTTCGGCAAAGATGTCGAGGTCCATGAAATCAATGTGACTTATGTCGATCCTCTTCGGCCTATCAACCAAAAATACGTGGCCATGAGCATGAAGCATATTAAGTTTGCCTATCAGACAGAGTTTCGCTTCTGCCTCGTCCCCCGCTCACCCAACCTAGATCTGGGCGACGTTGTTACGATCGATATCGAGCCGCTGGAAGACATCTCGCACATCATCGATTTCGAGGAACTGGCGGCATAAAAGTCACGAAGTCGCCCCCTGTTTCATCGACAAATTCGACTTCGCCACAGCCCTCCAGTTCATGGCCGTTAGCGGACAACTCAGTGATCAACTTGACCATTGACGGGCTTGGCATTCGCTGATGTCATTGCGATGTGCGACCTTATGGGGGTGTGGTTCAGTAACGAACTCGTGCCGTGTTGGGGGGGCTTGAGGATTGTTCAGAGCACATAATCAAGGGCTGCGAAGATACTCAACGTAATCCGGGATATTGCTGAGGTGTGATAAAGCAGCAAAAGGTTTAGCCACGTTGAAAACCCGTAAACCCCGCACACCCTTCCGCTTGACACACCCCGTGAACTGTTGAATGACTGCGGCCTCGGCGCTGCCCTGCGGGTATGATGTAATGGTAGCCTGTCAGCTTCCCAAGCTGAACGCGCGGGTTCGATTCCCGCTACCCGCTCCAGCCGTCTGACGTGATTTTCCGTTGAATTTCCTGCTTTTGCTCCACTTTCGGCAGCCTGTTGCGTCGCGTCAAGACTCCTCAATAAAAACGTTTATATTTCTTATTGAAAACGTTTATATTCCTTGTTACGGTTCCGTCAGAATGGTGGGGCGGTCGTGCGCCTGCCGGGAGATTTGTCGAGTGCCGCCAGTTCAGGGCGGTGCCGATGGTTGAGGAGGAAGAGATGAGGAAATTCGTTGCGACTTTGGCGCTGGCCGTTCTTGCGGCGGGCGGCGTTCATGCGGCCGATCTGGGCGGCAAGCTTCTGAAGGTCGGGTCCGACACGACGTCGCCGCCGATGGAGAGCGTGGATCCGGCGAGCGGCCAGATCGTCGGCTTCGATGTCGATGTGGTCAACGCCATCTGCGCCAAGATCAATTGCCAAGCCGAATTCGTGACGACGGGCTGGGACGGCATCTTCGCCGCGCTTGATCAGGGCAATTTCGATCTCGTCGCCTCCGGTGTCTCGATCACCGAAGAGCGCAAGAAGGCGATGGATTTCTCCGATCCCTATATCGTCAACAGCCAGGCCGTGCTGACGCGCGCCGAGGACCAGGGCATCACGCTGGAAAAGTTCAAGGCCGAGGGCCGCAAGCTCTCCGCCCAGGCGAATACGACGGATGCGCAGGTCGCGGAGGGCGTCGTCGGCAAGGAAAACGTCGCAGCCTATGACAGCTTCAGCGCCGCCATCATCGCGCTCAAGAACAAAGACGTCGACGGCGTCGTGATCAACGGCGCCAATGCCGCCGCCTATGAGCGCGAATTCGCCGGCGAACTCGTCGCCTCGATCAAGGATCTCGAATCCGACCCGCTCGGCCTCGTCTTCCGCAAGGGCGACGAGAATATCGCCGCCTTCAACGAAGGCCTGAAGGCGATCAAGGACGATGGCACGCTCGACACGCTCGTCGCCAAATATTGGGGCCTTAAGTAATCTCTTCGCCGGAGGCGCTTTGCTGGCGCTTCCGGCGGTTCTTTCCATATCCAGATGGTTCCGGCGGGTTTCGCGTCGGAGCTGAAAAGCAGTTGAGAGGGCATCGCCGCCTTGGGGCGCATGACGCCCTGGCGCCGGAGGCCGCAATGTCGTTCGTCAGAAGCGTGAGACCCAGCAACCTGGTGATCCTGGCCGCGCTGCCCTTCATCGTCTATCTGTTCGCCTCCTCGCCGGATTATCAGCGCTCGCTGCGCGCGATCCTCGGCATCGAGCTGGGTTCTGGTACCTTCGTGCCGGGCTTCCTGCTTCTGGCCGTTGCCTTTTCCGCCGGCTTCGCCGTGCTTGTCCTTTCGCGCCTCAAGGCGGCCCGCCCGCGGCTAACGCTCGCCGCCGGGCTCGTCGGGCTGCTCGCGACGGCGGCGATCCTGGCCGGCGATCTCGTGCACCCCTTCATTGCCTCGGTGGTGGCCAACGGCGTCGATTCCTTCAAGTCCGATCTCGTCGTCAAGGGCGCAACACCACGACAGCTGACGGAGGCCGCCGATCTCATGGTGCGCGGCGTGGAGGCTTGGCTGTGGCCGGCCTATGCCGTGCTGCTGCTGGCCGGTCTTGGCCTCACCTTTGCCGGCAGCCGCGCGCCGGCGCCGTCGGAAAGTCCGGCGGGCCGGGCAGGGGCTTGGATCCTCGGTACCGTCAATGGTGCCGGCCTCGTCTTCGTCTTCCTCTTCGCCCATCTCGCCTTCGCATCGGGTCTCGCCACGACCATCCGCGCGGCGATCGCCGCCTATATTCTCGCGGCCATTCTCGGCCTCGTCTGGGTCGGACTTTTGAAGCTGCGCTATTCGCGCAAGAGCCTGTTGCTCTTCGTGGCCATGAGTGTGCTGTTTGCCGCGCTCTCGGCATGGTTCCTGCTGCAGCCGCGCGACAGCTATGTTCTGGCCGGCACGCTGGAGGGCAAGATCGGCATCGTCACCAACACGCCGGCCGGCCTGATCAGCGCCGTGCGCTTCGGCCAGTACGAGGGCGGCCCAACGACGGAGACGCCGGTGCGCACCTTCGTCACGCCACAACAGGCAATCGAGATCGTCGCGAAGAAGGAGGACGTCAGCGGTGCGCTGCTGCCGGCCGCCGCCGTGCCCGCCGATTGGCCGCGCCTCTGGCAGGTCGAAGCGCTGAACGACCGCGACCGGGCAGCGGGCATCACCTTCGCCGTCGTCGCCATCGCGCTCGGCCTTTTGACGCTCGGCGGCTTCCTGCATGGCCGCCATCCGCTGTCCATCGGCTCGGAATTCATCGTCGATACGATCCGTGGCATCCCGATGCTCGTCATCGTGCTCTATGTCGGCCTGCCGCTGTCGGGCGCCCTGAAGGACGCGACGGCCGGCGTCTTCGATCCGCCGAACCTCGTGCGCGGCATCGTCGCCATGGCGATCGCCTATTCCGCCTATCTCGCGGAAATCTTCCGCTCGGGCATCAATGCCATTCCGGCTGGCCAGATCGAGGCGGCGGGAAGCCTCGGACTCAACCGCTGGCAGACGGCGCGGCTCGTCATCCTGCCGCAGGCCTTCCGCATCGTCATTCCGCCGCTGGGCAATGAGCTGATCGCTATCCTGAAGGACACGTCGCTGCTGTCGATCCTGTCGATCCGCGATATCACGCAGCGCATGCGCGAGTTCCAGTCGGCGAGTTTCCTGCCGTTCGCGCCCTATAATTCGGCGGCCATCCTCTACATCCTGCTGACGCTGGCGGCCGCAAGCCTCGTCAGCCTGATCGAGAAGAAATATGACGTCAAACACCGCTGAGAACCTTGCCGGCACCGTGTTGATCACCGGCGCCGGGCGCGGCCTCGGCCGCACGCTTGCCGAGCTCTATGCGGCGGCCGGCTGGCGCGTCATCCGCTGCATGCGGCAGGCGATAGACGGTGCATTGCCGCTCGATGTGGCGGATGCCGGCTCCATCGCGGCACTTGGCGAAACGCTCGCCGGCCAGCCGATCGATATCGTCATCAACAACGCCGCGATCCGCGGCGATACCGGCGGCCTTTCGTCTCTGGAGGCGGGCGATTTCCTCGAGGTCATGCGTATCAATGCGCTGGCTCCGCTGCTGATTGCCCGCGCACTTCAGCCGAACCTCGCGGCCGGCAGGCGCAAGGTGCTCGTCAATATCAGCAGCCGTGCCGGTTCGCTGGCTGAGGGCACGCTCGATGATGACGATGGCGACTATGCCTATCGTTGCTCCAAGGCGGCGCTCAACATGGCGACGGTCAAGCTCGCTCAGGATTTCGCCCGCGACGGCATCGCCGTCATCTCGCTGCACCCCGGCTGGGTGCGCACCGATATGGGTGGCGACGAGGCGGCGATCGACGTCGGCGTCAGTGCGGCAGGGCTGAAGGCGCTGATCGACGGCACGACGATGGCGCAGAGCGGCGGTTTTCGCGCCTATGACGGCCGGACGGTGGCGTGGTGAAGGCCCGCCGCAAGACGAACAATTGAAGCGATAGACAATCGCAATCGTAACGATGGCGGCGTCCCGGGCGCCGTGGATGACAAGGATACCGCACGTGCATAAGCCGCTGACCAGACAGAACCGCTTCGACGCCGCCCGCAAGGATGCCGGCATGCTGGAGCTCGGCGTCTGCTATTATCCGGAACAGTGGCCACGCGAAAAATGGGACGAGGACGCCCGTCGCATGGTGGAGCTCGGGCTTGCATGGGTGCGCATCGGCGAATTCGCCTGGTCGCATATCGAGCCGCAGTCCGGTATCTTTCAATGGGAATGGATGGACGAGGCGGTCGAGGTGCTCGGCTGCGCCGGCCTCAAGGTCATCCTGGGAACGCCCACCGCCGCGCCGCCGAAATGGCTGGTCGATCGTTACCCGGATATCCTGCCGGTCGATGCGCGCGGCGTGGTGCGCAAGTTCGGTGCGCGCCGGCACTATTGCTTCTCCAGCCGCCGCTACCGCGTGGAGGCCGCCCGCATCACCGAGGTCTTGGTGCGCCGCTATGGCGAGAACCCTTTCGTGCACGCCTGGCAGACGGACAACGAATACGGCGATCACGATACGATCCACAGCTATTCCGACGAGGCGAAGCTGGCGTTCCGCGAATGGCTGGCCGCCCGCTATGGCACGGTCGAGGCGATGAACCGTGCCTGGGGCACGCAATTCTGGAGCATGCATTACAACAGCTTCGATGAGGTGGACCTGCCCAACAACCTCGTCGAGGAGCCGACGCCGACCCATCTCGTCGATTACTACCGCTTCTCGTCGGATCAGGTGAAGAGCTTCAACAAGGCGCAGGTGGATATCATCCGCCGGCATTCGCCGGGCCGTTCGGTCACGCACAATTTCATGAACCAGAACACCGACTTCGATCACTACAAGGTCGGTGAGGATATCGATATCGCCTCCTGGGATGTCTATCCGATGGGCGGCTTGATCAACGGCCGGCTGAGCGACGAGGAGAAGGCCCGCTATCTGCGCGTCGGCGATCCCGACCAGACGGCCTTCAACCACGACATCTACCGCGCCGTCGGCAAGGGCCGCGTCTGGGTGATGGAGCAGCAGCCGGGGCCGGTGAACTGGGCTGCGCACAACCAGTCCCCGGCCGACGGCATGGTGCGGCTGTGGACCTGGCTCGCCTATGCGCACGGCGTCGACATGGTCTCCTATTTCCGCTGGCGTCAGGCGCCTTTCGCGCAGGAACAGTTCCATGCCGGCCTGCTCCTGCCGAACAGCGAGGTGGATCAGGGTTATCTGGAAGTCGCGCAGGTGACCGAGGAAATGACACGCCTGCCCGAGGGCGAGGCGCGTGAAAAGGCCGAGGTTGCCATCGTGCTCGATTACGAGTCGCGCTTTGCCGCCCGCGCCCTGCCGCAGGGCCAGGGTTATGCCGCCTCGGCGATCGCCCTCGACTGGTATTCCGCCATCGCCCGCCTCGGTGTGGATGTCGATGTCATCGGCCAGCATGCCGATCTCTCCGGCTACAAGCTGGTCGTCGCGCCCGATCTCGTCATTCCCGATGCGGCGTTCATCGCCCGTCTCAAGGCCTCCGGTGCGAAGGCACTGTTCGGCCCGCGCAGCGGCAGCAAGACGCGCGACATGCACATTCCCGCCGACCTGCCGCCCGGCCCGCTTGCCGATCTCCTGGATTTCCGTGTGACACGCGTCGAATCGCTGCCCGAATATCACAGTGAACCAGTACTCTACGGCAATACCAGCCACGCGGTGACGGGCTGGCGGGAACTCATCCGCACGACCGAAACGGTGCTCGCGACCTTCGAGGGTGAGCATCGCCAAGGCTCACCCGCGATCATCGGCAATGCGAAGGCGCGCTATGTCGGCACGCTGCCGCGCGGCGAATTCCTGTCGAAGCTGATGGGCGACACGCTCGGCTGGGCGGATGTCAAAGGCCTGCCGGACCTTGGTGACCTGCGCCTTGCCCGGCGCGGCAAGCTGCATTTCGCCTTCAATTACGGCAGCACGCCAGCATCGGTGCCCGCCTCGCCGACCGCGGATTTCCTGGTGGGCGGCCGGGAGCTTGCCCCCGTCGATGTGGCGATCTGGACGCAGACGCCCTGATCCGGCCCTGAGCCGGGAGCTCTACCCGGTTTCCGCAACCGTCCCGGCGCTCGCCGTCGTCTGTGCCGGGCGGTGTGCGGTCTTGTTCCAGAAGAACGGATTGCTGCGCAATTCCCGCACGGCGCGCCAGGCGGCAAGTGACATCAGCAGCCAATAGGCGGGCGTCATCGCCCAGCGACGACCGGTTGCCGGTCGTTCATCCGGTGTCATTCCGGCTCGGCCGAGCGCCACGAAGATCGCGTAGCTGCCGAAGATATTGATGATGTCCACGGTGAAAAGGACCAGTTTGAAACCCTCGGTGACATGGGCGGATTGGCCGAAAAGCTCCCACGCGATCATGCCGACATAAAAGATCAGCAGCGGATGGGCGAGCGAGGAGAGGATCAGCCCGCCGATCAGCACCTGGAAGACGAAACACGGCCAGAGGCCCATGTCGCGCACCAGCTGCGAGGGCCGCCGCATCAGCACCAGCCAGGTCTGCAACCAGCCCTTGAACCAGCGTGTCCGCTGTCCTAGCCATGCGGATGCGGTCGTCGGTGCCTCCTCATAGGTCGGCCGATTGATCGTGCCGCAGCGATAACCCAGCCGATAGAGCCGCATGCCGAGATCGGCATCTTCGGTGACATTGTACGGATCCCAGCCACCGACATCCTGAAGCACGCGGGTACGAAAATGGTTCGAGGTGCCGCCGAGCGGCATCGGCAGGCGAGCTGCGGCAAGGCGCGGCAGCAGGACACGGAACAATCCGGCATATTCGAAGGCGAAGAGGGCGCTCAGCCAGCTTTCGCGCGCATTGGTAATGATGAGCGGTGCCTGCAGGCAGGCGATGTCGGGCGCGGCGGCTTCGAAACTGCGCCAGGCTTCCTCCAGTTGCAGCGGATCGACCCGATCCTCCGCATCGTAGATGACGAGATAGGTGCCGCGTGCGGCCCCCAGCGCGTAGGACAGCGCCTTTGGCTTGGTGCGCGGATGGCCCGGCGGCACGGCGACGATTTCATAATGCCGGCCAAGCCGCATGGCCCCAAGCGCTGCCAGCGTTGCCTCGTCATCCGCCTCGCAGATCAGTTTGATATCGAGGCAGGCGGTGGGCCAGGCGAGCTTATCCAACGTCTCGATCAGCTGCGGCACCACCGCCGCTTCCCGATAGAGCGCCACGAAGATCGAATAGACCGGCCGCGGTCCGGCGGGTGGCGTCAGGTTGAGCGCGCCACCGCGCTGTTGCCGTCGCTCTGCGACAAGCGCAACGAGGCGGACGAGAAAGGCGGCGAAAAAGAGGAGGGTGAGCACGATGTGCAGAAGAAGCGAGGCGATGACAGGTTCCGTGATAGCCAGTGCCAGAAGGGTGGTCAGAACCGTGCCGACGTAAAAGCCCTGCCGGCCCCAAAGGGTGATGCGGGCGCTTGCTTCCGGCAGGGTGCCGAACAGCCTGTCGACTGTCTCGCGCAGGCGCCGCATGCGGCCGGCCTGCCAGAGTGCCGTGCGCAGTGCGGACGGTGTCGTCGCCGCCAGCATGGTGCGCAGCATCGGCGAAAGCTCGAGCCGCTCACGGAAGGATTCGATCCGGTCGGCGCTCGGCACGATCGCGGTAACGGGAGGTCGGGCAGGGTGGCGAAGCCGGATGATGCTCGGGTCCACCAGCTGGCTGTCGGCGCCGGGCAGGTCTTCCACCTGCGCGGGATCCAGCTGCCGGAGAAAGGGAAGGCGCAGGATCTCGGCGAGCGCCTCGTAGTAGATATCCTCCGCGAGCACACCGCTCGCCAGCATTTCCGCCTCCAGCGTCGTGCCATGCCTGTTGGCCCGAACCAGCATGGCGGAGATCAGCGTTTTCGACAGGCCAAGCCGCCGGAAGAGCCGGGCTTCCGCCATTAGCCGGGGCGGGACATGCGGCTCTTCGGTCGGATGAGCGAGGCCTACCGGCCGGATGCCGATTGCGGTGGCGAAAGCGATGTCGTCGGGATATTCTGCCAGTCGCATGCAGCCAGCGCTGCCGCGTGAGCGGCTGCGTCCCCGTTAAACCCCAAGTTGATTGTAATGTGGAATAAAGCAATTTCATCCTTAAAAATCTACGGGTTTTTTACGCTCTGCCTGTTGATGGGGGCGGTGAGCCCGACGGCAGCTTCCGCCCAGGACAAACCGTCGGTCGATCTGCCGATCCTGTTCGACACGCGCGAGCGCATCGCAAAGCCCGATCTTTCCGGCATCGTGCGCCTGCGCTTCCTCACGACCGTCGACTTTCCGCCCTTCAACTTCATCGACCAGACCGGCAAACTTGCCGGCTTCCATGTCGATCTGGTGCGCGAAATTTGCCGTGAGCTGGCGCTGATGGACAAATGCCAGATCCAGGCGGTGACCTTTCCCGAGCTGGAGAAGGCACTGGTCGACGGCAATGGCGAGGCCGTAGCGGCAGGCGTTGCCGTCACGGCGGATCTGCGCACGCGGTTTGCATTTTCGCGCCCTTTCATGCGCCTGCCGGCGCGTTTTGCCGTGGCGAAGAAAGCTCCGCCATCCGGCGAGACGGCCGCAGCGCTGGACGGAAAGCGGGTCGGCGTGGTGGCAGGCAGCGCGCATGAGGCGATGCTGAAGGCCTTCTTCCCCCGCATACAGGCGGAGGCGCTTGCCGATCGCACGGCGCTCCTGGCCGCGCTCAAGGACGGCAAGGTGGATGCGGTGTTTTCCGACGGCATGCAGCTTGCCTTCTGGACGAACGGCACGGAATCGGCCGGCTGCTGTCGGCTCTTCGACGGTCCCTATCTGTCGGAACAGTTTCTCGGCGAAGGGCTGACGATCATGCTGCGCAAGGAAGATGCCGCTCTTGCCACGGCGGTCGATCATGCGCTGCTGGCGCTGTCGCGCAATGGCCGCCTGCAAGAGATTTATCTGCGCTACTTCCCGGTCAATCTTTACGGCGGCTGATTGCGGCCGCTTACTGACTTGCCCAAATGATGCGGGCGATCCAGTCGACTTCGTCGATATCGAAGCTGCGGTTCGGATGCTCGGGATTGAGCGAGACGAGATCGATCGTGCGCGGCGTCTGGCGATGCAGGACCTTGGCCATGACCTCGCCCTCGCGCGTCTTGACCACGACGCGGTCACCCCGGCGCACCTGCGCGCCGGGCTCGACGATCAGCACGTCGCCATCCCGATAGAGCGGCATCATGCTGTCGCCTTGCACTTCCAGCGCATAGACGCCGGCCTTGCGATCCGGCGAGGCGGGAAATTCCACCACGTCCCATCCCTGGCCGGCCGGAAAGCCGCCATCGTCAAAGAAACCGCCGGCACCGGCCTGCGCGAAGCCGAGCAGCGGAATGCTGCCGGCCTGCGGCGGAAAGGTGCCCTGCGGCAGCGCGAAATCGCGCGCCGTGCTGGCGAGGAATTCGTCGATCGAGGTGCCCGTCGCGTCAAGCACCTTTGCGATCGATTCCGTCGAGGGCCAGCGCTGGCGGCCATCCACCCCCTGGCGCTTGGATTTGTTGAAGGATGTCGGATCCAGCCCGGCGCGGCGCGCAAGGCCGGACGGCGAGAGCCGGTTGCGCTCGGCAAGGGCGTCGATCGCTGCCCAGATCCGGTCGTGGGAGAACATGCTTGAGAACCCTGCCAAGGCGGCGGACCGGCTTCTGCCGGTCCGATTGACCGGAAGCATAGCGAAGGTGGGATGCGGAGTAAAGGAAAAAGGATTATTTTCCTTTCCGGTTTGTCCCCGCATTTTCCGCAGCGCGGCGGCGGGCGACGACGCTTTCGCGCCAGATGGTGAAGATGCCGGCCCCCATGACGATGGCCGAACCGACGACCATGTTGAGGCTCAGCGTTTCGCCGAAGACGGTGGAGCCGATGACGGCGGCCAGCACCACCTGGAGATAGGTGAGCGGCTGGACGGCGGCGGCATCCAGCAGGTCGTAGGCACGAATGAGGAAATAATGGCTCGATATGCCAGTCACGCAGAGAAGCGCCATCCAGAGCCAGTCGACGGGTGCAAAATTGGTCCAGAAAAACGGGCCGACCAGCGAGATCGCGGCGGCGCCGGCCACACCGGTATAAAAGAAGCTCGTCGATGCGGCGTCGTCCCGGCTGACGAGACGGGTCGTGATGACATAGACCGCAAAGGACAGCGCCCCGGCGAGGGGCAGGAGCACGCTCATATCGAAGCCTTCGCTGCCGGGCTTCACGATGATCAGCACGCCGCAGAGCCCGACGCCGATCGCCAGCCAGCGCCGCCAGCCGACCCGCTCGCCCAAGAGCGGCATGGAGAGCAGGGCGACGAAGATCGGTCCCGAGGCGAGGATCGCCTGCGAATGCGCAAGACCCACGGTGCTGAAGGCCGTGATGACGACGACGATCTGGGCGGCCAGCAGCACGCCGCGCAGGATTTGCAGCGGCAGCCGTTTCGTTGCCGCCGCCGCCTTCAAACCGCCGGGGCTGCGCATGCCGAGCGCGATCGCGAAAGCCCCGAAGGCCCAAAAGCGCAACATGGCGATGAAGACAGGCGGATAGGCGCTGCCGAGATGTTTCGAGATCGCATCCTGCAGGCTGAAGATCACGATCGCCAGCAGGGTGAAGACGTAGCCGAGTCGTTTGGAATCCATGATGCCCCGCGCATATACCCGGTGCACCGCGCTTGCACGCTGAAACTTATCATACCCTGGATATTTCCAGGTGGGATGCGAGAATTAAGAAAAATTTCCTGCCCCCTGAATTCCCGCCACTTTCGCCGGTTCGCCGGGCGCGCTATCAAGAAGAACGCGGCTCTGCTCCGCGTCCGAGGTTCCTTCCGTGCACAAGACCGTCTCTTCCGGCATTCTGCTGACGTCCTTCGCCTATTTCCTGTTTTCCCTTCAGGATGCGTCGGTCAAATGGCTCGTCGTGGCCCTGCCGGTCTGGCAGATTCTTTTCGTGCGCAGCGTCACGATTTTTGGTCTCAGTCTTGCCATCGGCGGGCGGAAGATCATCCGGGAGGCCCGCACCTCGCCGGTCTTGAAGCCGCTCTTCCTGCGCAATCTGCTGCTGCTCGCCGCCTGGCTCAGCTACTATACCGCCGCGCGCGATCTCGGGCTCGCGGAGCTCACCACACTCTACTATGCCTCGCCCGTCGTCATGACGATCCTTTCGGTGCCGGTTCTCGGCGAAAAGGTGCCGGGCTACCGCTGGCTTGCCGTGGTCATCGGTTTCGTCGGCGTGGTCGTCGCCTGCGGCATCGCGGCGAAAGGGCTCACGTTGTCGCTCCCGGTCTATCTGGCGCTGCAAGCGGCCATCTTCTGGGCCGTCGCCACGGTGCTTTTGCGCAAGACGGCGCTGCATGAGCGCACCCAGGTTCAGGTGACGATCTCCAGCGGCTTCTTCCTGCTTTTCACCGCCTTTGCCATTCCCTTCGTCTGGCAGCCGGTTTCCGCGATCGACCTTCTGCTGATGGCCGGCACGGGGATTCTGGCCGGCATCGGCCAGTTCGCCCTTTTCGAAGGCATGCGCCGTGCCCCCGTTTCGGTGCTGGCACCGTTCGAATATACCTCGCTCGTCTGGGCCTTCGCGCTCGGTTATCTCATCTGGAGCGACGTGCCGGGCTCGAACGTCTTCGCGGGCGCCGCCCTCATTTTCTCCGCCGGCATGATCATCATTGCCCGCGAGCAGCTGGGCGGACGGTTCCGCGTCCGCGCTGGCGGGGGTTAAGTCGCGATACAACCAAAAGAATTCCGATTTTTTCGGTGTCGATTGGTTGCATAGGCTTACTATCTCGATATTGTCGCGATCCTTCAGATGGCTTGAACCGGGGTGTGGAATGCCGATATCGAACGCCGCCTTCGTGCGCTCGACAGTGATCCTGTTCGCCGCAGGCATGATTGCGTTGCTCGGCATCGTCGGCACGTCGCTTTGGCTCGTCGACAAGGTGCAGACCTATTTTGCCGAACTGGTCGAGGTGCGCGAGGTGCGCAGCTCTGCGTCCGACCTGCTGTCGACCCTCAAAGATGCCGAAACCGGCCAGCGCGGTTTCGTCATCACCGGCGAGGCAACCTTCCGCAAGCCCTATGACGAGGCGCTTATGGCAGTTGCCGAGCGGCAGAGGACGCTCGAGGAAAAATCGGCGAAGTTCGAGCACTACGCACGGCGCAGCCCCGATATCAGACGGCTCGTTTCGGAAAAACTCGTCGAGCTCGCGGAGACGGTCGAGGCCGTGGAGCAGGGCCGCACGGCCGACGCAGTCGCGCAGGTCAAGACCGATCGCGGCCGCATCCTCATGGATCAGCTTCGCGAGCAGCTTGGCGCCATCATGGCGGATGCCGACCAACGCCTTCAGGTCGGTATCGTCGATACGCTGTGGTCGGCCGGCGCGCTGCAATGGACCACGGTCATCGGTGCCATCGCCATCATCGGCGTGCTCGGCGGCGCGGTTCTCGTCGTCGCGCAATATACCCGCGATATCATGCTGGCGCGCCGCGAGGTCGAGACGCTGAACGCCACGCTGGAACGGCGGGTGGATGAGCGCACCGAGGAGCTGATCCGCGCCAATCAGGAAGTGCAGCGCTTCGCCTATATCGTCACCCACGACCTGCGCGCTCCGCTGGTCAACATCATGGGCTTCACCAGCGAATTGCAGGCGTCACTCTCTTCCATTCAGACCTATGTTCTGGCCGACGGCAAGCCGCCGAGTTCGGACGATATTCTCGAAGCGCGCCGCGCCGCATCGGAAGACCTGCCGGAGGCGATCGGGTTCATCCGCTCTTCCACCAAGAAGATGGACGGCCTGATCAACGCCATCCTGAAGATCTCGCGCGACGGGCGCCGTGAGTTGAAGATCGAGCGCGTCGATCTCAAGGCCTTGGTCGAGATGGGGGCTGCGGCCGTCAATCATCAGGTCGGCGAATCCGACGGGGTGATCACCATCGGCAACAATCTGCCAACGGTCATTTCCGACCGGCTGTCGCTGGAACAGGTCTTCGGCAACCTCTTCGACAATGCCATCAAATACCAGACGCCCGGTCGTCCGCTGCGCATTTCCGTCACCGCGCGCAATAACGGACGCGCTGGGTCCATCATCGAGTTTGCCGACAACGGCCGCGGCATCGCGCCTGAAGACCATGAGCGGGTCTTCGAGCTGTTTCGCCGCTCCGGCACGCAGGACAAACCCGGCGAAGGCATCGGTCTTGCGCATGTTCGTTCACTGATGCGCAATCTCGGTGGTGATATCGTCGTCAAATCCGCACTCGGGGAAGGCACGACGTTTGTTCTGCGTCTGCCGCCCGACCTCAGCAAAGTAGTCAGGAGTATGCAGGCATGAACGGATTGGGTAAGGAAGTTACCATCGTGATGATCGAGGACGATGAAGGCCATGCGCGCCTCATCGAGAAGAATATCCGCCGCGCGGGGGTGCACAACGAGGTCGTGCCCTTCACCAACGGCACGGACGCGCTCGATTTCGTGCTCGGCAAGGATCGCTCGGGCCTCGTCAGCGCCGGCAAGTTCATCCTGATCCTGCTCGATCTCAACCTTCCCGACATGTCGGGCATCGATATCCTGCAGAAGATCAAGACCAACACCCACACCAAGCGCCTGCCGGTGGTGATCCTCACCACCACGGACGACGAGCGGGAAATCCAGCGCTGCTACGATCTCGGCGCGAATGTCTACATCACCAAGCCGGTCGAATATGAGAGCTTTGCGCATGCGATCCGCCAGCTCGGCCTGTTCTTCTCCGTGATCCAGATCCCCGAGACGCAGTAAATGCCCGAGACCAAGTACATGCCCGAGACCAAGTAAATGAAGGACGGCCCGATCCGCATCCTCTATATCGATGACGACCCGATCCTCGCCCGGCTTGCCGAGCGGGCGCTCGGCCGTCTCGGCTACGAGGTACGGCATGCCGAGGATATCGAGCGCGGCCGCGTGCTTCTCGCCGAGGGCGGCGCGGACGCCGTTGTGCTCGACCATTTCCTGAAATCGGGCACTGGCCTGTCCTTCCTCAAGGAGCTTGCCGATGCGCCGGATGCCGTTCCGGTCGTCTATGTCACCGGCTCGAACGACGCGCAGGTCGCCGTCGAGGCGCTGAAGGCGGGCGCGGCGGATTATGTCATCAAATCCGTCGGCGACGATTTCATGCCGCTGCTCGCCAATGCGCTGGGCCAGGCGCTGGAAAATGCCGAGCTGAAGCGCGCCAAGCTGCGTGCCGACCAGGAGATCCGCGCCGCCAAGGAGCGCGCCGAAGTGCTGCTCGCCGAGGTGAACCACCGCGTCGGCAATTCGCTGGCGCTGGCCGCCGCCCTGATCCGCCTGCAGATGTCGAGCGCCTCGAACGAGGCGGTCAAGGAGGCGCTGTCGGAAACGCAGGCGCGCATCACCGCGATCGCCGGCATCCACCGGCGGCTCTATACGTCGGAAGACGTGCGCCATGTCGATATGGGCGCCTATCTCGGCACGCTGCTCTCCGAACTCGATACGTCCTTGCAGAGCCAGGGACGCAATGTACGCCTCAACCGGTCGCTGGAGCCGCTGCATGTCCCGACGGACCGTGCCGTCTCGCTCGGCGTCATCGTGACGGAACTCGTCACCAACGCCTTCAAATATGCCTATGGCGAGTCCGGCGGCGAGGTCCGCGTCGGTTTCACCCGGCTCGATTCCGACAATGCGCTGCTCTTCGTCGAGGATGACGGTATCGGCTGGCGTGGCGAAGGCCCGGTGCGCGGCACCGGCCTGGGTACCAAGATCATCGGCGCCATGGCCTCGAGCCTCGGCGCCAAGCTCGATTACGCCAGCCGTGCCGCCGGCACGCGGGCGGAATTGCTGGTGCGGATGACCGACACAGCCCGGCCGGCATAGGTCGATATCCCCATTTCCGTCGATCATTCCTGCACCACCGCCCACGCGGCGGATGTCCGCCCGTGGGTTTCAAAGAGCATTCCGGACGGGGCGCTGAGAGCTGCCTCGACTGAAATAATGTAGGTGGCACCTTTCAGCGCCCCGTTTAGCGGTTTTTGCCCGCGACTCCGGTCCCTCTGCAAAGGCCGGAATGGCGGATGTTACTCGTCGGTTTCCGGGCGGGAACAGGCCGGCGATCCCGACGGAAGACTTTCGCCTTCCGACCTGTTCCCACCCGGCGGACGATGCCGACGCATCCGCCAGTCCCGGCCCCCTTGCGTGCCGCACAGGCACATCCGGCGCGCCATTTGGGGCATGAAGCGAAAGGGTCGGTCCGACACCCCGTCGCTTCCCCCATGTCGCCGGAGGGAGACCATTTTCCGCAGGCCCGGTGCGTGAGGTCTTGCGTCTCTTCCCCACACCCCGCGCCGATCCCGCCTCGCTGCCACGCCTGGCAGTGTATCCGCGGCGGGATGGGAGGATTGTAGACAGGTTCGCAGGGCGGGGAAAATCGAGGCTGGAAGCGGGGATAAACCGAGAGGGTTTGCCGTGCGGCAAACGGCAAAAGACCCGGATGCAGGGGAACATCCGGGCCTTCGGGGAGGTCAGTATGGGTCGCTTAGCGGCAGACCTTGATGCGCTTGATGACGACATTGCCGTAGTAGTCGTAGGACTTGATCTTCTTGATGAAGCAGGTCGGCTGGTAGTCGTAGCTGTAGTAGCCGGCCTGCGAGGGGGCCGCAAACGAGACGGCGGCGACGAGGGCAACGGTGGCGGAAACGATGAACTTGCGCATGGGGTCTCTCCTGATCGGTTAAGGATGAGCCTCTCTCATCCGGTGATCTGAAGGTCTCATATCCCCACGTGCGGCGCTGTTTCCGATGAACAGGTCTCTGCCGATCCTGCTTTCCCGCCGTTCAGCCAAGTGTCAGCGATGCGCTCTAGCGAATATGCAGGCTTTGAAGAAAGGTTCACGCCATGACATATCGCATCGCCACGCTTGCAGCCCTTACCGCCATCTGCCTCAGCGCCCCGGCCTTTGCCGCGACAACCATCAAGGTGGTCGAGGGCGGGGAAGGCGGGGGACCGATGACACTTTCGCTCGACCAGTCGACGGTCAGGGCCGGCGATGTCGTCTTCGCCGTGCACAATGATGCGGTCAGCGAGGCGCACGAGATGGTGCTGGTCCGGCTGAAGACGGCGAACGCGGAGGTTCCCGTGATCGCCGCGAAGCATCGTGTGGATGAAAAGGCGCTGAAAAGCCTCGGCGAGGTCTCGGACCTGAAGCCGGGGGCGGATGGAACGCTGAAAGCCAAGCTGAAGGCCGGCACCTATCTGCTGCTCTGCAACATCAAGGGCCACTACGAAGCCGGCATGCATGCAAAATTGACGGTGACGAAGTAGGCCGAACCGGCGGGCCGCTCATTGGGCGGCGTGGTGCGCCTGGTTTTACCGGCAAGGGCAGGCCGGGCAATCGCCCGGCCGCAAAAGGTTTAGCGCGGGCGCACTGCCTTCTTAGGCGCAGGCAGCAGGCCTTCGCGCTGCATCTGCTTGCGTGCAAGCTTGCGCTGGCGGCGGATGGCTTCAGCCTTCTCGCGTGCCCGCTTTTCCGACGGCTTTTCAAAAGCGCTGCGCGCCTTCATTTCGCGGAAAACGCCTTCGCGCTGCAATTTCTTCTTCAGGACGCGAAGCGCCTGTTCGACGTTGTTATCTCTGACGAGAACCTGCAATGGATGTCCTTTCTGTCGCGGCTTCGGGCCGCATTGATAGCCGAAAATAAAAATCCGTGAAGCCTACTATCACTTCCCGTCGCGAATGTTCAGTCATTTTCGCGCAAAAGCTGATTTTCCTGCGCAGGAGGCCGTTTTTCGCCGCACGGCCCTGGTATTCCGGTGTTTCGGCAGGCCTGGAAACGATAAGAGGCGGCCGGAAGGCCGCCTCTTGCCTGTCTGTGATGCCTGGATTCAGGCTGCCTTCTTCGTTTCCGGTGCAAAACGGCTGTAGAAGGTCTCGCCCTTGGCGGCCATGTCCTTGAGCAGCGCCGTCGGCTGGAAGTGGCTGCCGTATTGGGCGGCGAGCTTCTCGCAGAGCGCGACGAAGGTCTTCACGCCCATGCCGTCGATGTAGGACAGCGTGCCGCCGGTATAGGGGGCGAAGCCGAAGCCGAGGATGGAGCCGACGTCAGCCTCGCGCGGATCGGTGACGATGCCCTCTTCCATGGTGCGGGCGGCCTCCAGCGCGATGGTGACGAGGAGGCGCTGCTTGATGACGGTGATATCGACATCGTCGGGCTTCTGCTGCGGGTACATGTCTTTCAGGCCGGGCCACAGCTTCTTCTTCGCCGGCTTCGGCGGATAGTCGTAAAAACCCTTGCCGGCCTTTCGGCCGAGGCGGCCTTCGCCTTCCACCATCTTGGTGACCAGCTCCATGTGGCGCGGATCGACCGATTGCGGGCCGAGATCGGCGATGGAGGCCTTGAAGATCTTGTAGGAAAGATCGACGGCGACCTCGTCGTTGAGCGACAGCGGGCCGACCGGCATGCCGGCCATCTTGGCGGCATTCTCGATCATCGCCGCCGGCACGCCCTCGATCAGCATGTCATAGGCTTCGGCCATGTAGCGGAAGACGCAGCGGTTGACGTAGAAGCCGCGCGTGTCGTTGACGACGATCGGCGTCTTCTTGATGGCGGCGACGTAATCCAGCGCGGTGGCGAGCGCGGTGTCGCCCGTCTCCTTGCCCAGGATGACTTCGACCAGCATCATCTTGTCGACCGGCGAGAAGAAGTGGATGCCGATGAATTTTTCCGGGCGCCTGGAGTTCTTGGCCAGCCCCGTGATCGGCAGGGTGGACGTGTTGGAGGCGAAGATGGCGTCCTCGCGCAGCACGGCCTCGATCTTTTCCGTGACCTCCTTCTTGACGGTGCGGTCCTCGAAGACGGCCTCGATGACGAGGTCGGCATCGGCAAGGCTCGCATAGTCGGGCGTCGGCGTGATGAGGGAGAGCAGCTTTTCGCCCTCCTCCTTGGTCATGCGGCCCTTGCCGATGGCGCCGGTGACGAGGCCCTCAGAATGCGCCTTGCCCTTGTCGGCGGCTTCCTGATCGCGGTCGATGAGCACGACCGGGATGCCCGCGGCGGCCGTCACATAGGCGATGGAGGCGCCCATGAAGCCGGCGCCGACGACGGCGACCTTCTTGAACTCAGCCTTGGGAATGCCGGCCGGGCGGCGGGCACCCTTGCCGAGCTCCTGCATGGAGATGAAAAGCGACCGGATCATCGAGAAGGCTTCGGTCGTCTGGAGGATGTGCGTGAAGTAGCGCTGCTCGATCTTCAGGCCCGTCTCGAAGGGAACCTGAAGACCTTCATAGACGCATTTCAGGATGGCGAGCGCACCCGGGTAGTTGCCCGACGTTTCGCGGCGCAGGATGGCAGGGGCGGCCGGCCAGAGCTGGGCCGCGGCCGGGGTCCAGATACCGCCGCCGGGGGCCTTGAAGCCCTTTTCGTCCCAGGGCTGGACGGGCTTCAGGCCGTCCTTGATCATCTGCTTGGCGGCGGGGATGAGCTGGTCGGGCTCGACGACCTGATGCACGAGGTTCATCGCCTTGGCGCGGGCGGCCGTGAGCGACGAGCCGGTCGTCATCATCTGCAGCGCGTCCTGCGCATTGGCGAGGCGCGGCACGCGCTGGGTGCCGCCGGCGCCGGGGAAGATGCCGACCTTGACCTCGGGCAGGGCGATCTTGACCGACTTGGCATTCGAGGCGACGCGGCCATGGCAGGCCAGCGACATTTCGAAGGCGCCCCCCATGCAGGTTCCGTTGATGGCGGAAACCCAGGGCTTGCCGCAGGTTTCGAGCTTGCGGAACAGCCAGGTCATGCGGCCGGTGGCGTCGAACAGCTTCTGCACGGCGGTGGCGGGATCGGCCGCTTGCGCGTCCTTCAGGAGGTCGAAGCTCGCCTTGATCATCGAGAGATCGGCACCGCCAGAGAAGGAGGACTTGCCCGACGTGATGACGGCGCCCTTAATGGCACTATCGGTCACGACCTGATCGATGATCTTGTCGAGTTCGTCCATCACCTCCACGGTGAAGACGTTCATCGACTTGCCGGGCATGTCCCAGGTGACCAGCGCGATGCCGTCGGCGTCGGTCTCGATGGTGAAATTCTTGTAGCTCATGATGGGATTCCTCTTCCCTGAAATCTATCTGGCGGGGCGCTGCCCCTCATCCGCCTGCCGGCACCTTCTCCCCGTCAACGGGGAGAAGGGACATGCCGCGCCGTTGCCGTTCCCCCTCGCCCCGCTTTTGGGGAGAGGGTACGCCGAGCGCAGCGGAGGCGGGGTGAGGGGCTTTCACGCGCAATTCCCTTAGACCCGTTCAACGATCGTGGCCGTGCCCATGCCCGCGCCGATGCAGAGCGTGACGAGGGCAACGTTGAGGTCGCGGCGCTCCAGCTCGTCGAGCACGGTGCCGAGGATCATCGCGCCGGTCGCGCCGAGCGGGTGGCCCATGGCGATGGCGCCGCCGTTGACGTTCATCTTGTCGTGCGGGATGTCGAAGGCCTGCATGTGGCGCAGCACCACGGCGGCGAAGGCCTCGTTGAGCTCGAAGAGGTCGATGTCGGAGAGCTGCATGCCCGTGCGGGCGAGAAGCTTTTCCGTGACGTCGACGGGGCCGGTCAGCATCAGCGCCGGGTCGGAGCCGATATTGGCGAAGGCCTTGATGCGCCCGCGCGGCTTCTTGCCGAGGATGTTGCCGCCTTCCTTCGAGCCGAGCAGGACCGCGGCGGCACCATCGACGATGCCGGAGGAATTGCCGGCATGGTGGACGTAATTGATGCCTTCGATTTCCGGATGGGCCTGGATGGCGACGGCCTCGAAGCCGCCCATCTCGCCGGGCATTTGGAAGGAGGGTTGCAGCTGGGCGAGCGCCTGCATGTCGGTGCCGGGACGCATGTGCTCGTCA
The DNA here is from genome assembly GCF_049199205.1 of Shinella sp. M31. Lineage (NCBI taxonomy): Bacteria > Pseudomonadati > Pseudomonadota > Alphaproteobacteria > Hyphomicrobiales > Rhizobiaceae > Shinella > Shinella sp. M31. The sequence continues at coordinate 63,061 of NZ_JBLZPH010000138.1, forward strand.
TGGGCGAGGATGGTGAGGCCGTTGATGTCTTTCACCGGCACGACGGAATTGTTGAAATAGCCGTTCTGCCAGGCGTGCGCGGCGCGCTTCTGGCTCTCGACGGCATAGGCATCGACGTCGTCGCGGGAGAAGCCGTATTTCGTGGCGATCAGGTCGGCCGAGACGCCCTGCGGCATGAAATAGGCCGGGAAGTTGACCGAGGGGTCCATGAACCAGGCGCCGCCGGACATGCCGAGCCCGACGCGCGACATGGATTCAACGCCGCCGGCGATGACGATGTCGTCGGCACCCTGGGCGATCTTCGCCGCGCCGAGGTTCACGGCGTCGAGGCCGGAGGCGCAGAAGCGCGACAGCTGGATGCCGGGGGCCTTCGTCGAGTAGCCGGCTTCGAAGGCGGCAGCCTTGGGGATGACGGAACCGGCATCCATGACCGGATCGACGCAGCCCATGACGATATCGTCGACCTTGGTCGTATCGAGCCCGTTGCGGTCGCGCACCGCTTCCAGAACCTTGGCGGCGAGGCGCACGGAGGGCACTTCGTGCAGCGAACCGTCCTTCTTGCCGCGCCCGCGCGGGGTGCGCACATGATCATAGATGAAGACGTCGGTCATTCTCTTCTCCCTATGGCCTTTCAGCCGAAACCATCATTCGAAAAATGTCGCCACGCGCGCCAGAACCTCATCCATGATAAAGTCGGGAACGCGTTCGATGAACTTGCCTCCACGGGCTTTCAGATCGACGGCGCGCAACTGGTTGCACAAGACGACGCCATTGCTTCGCGTCCCGGCGCCGGAAAGGGAAACGGCGAAGCCGCGAAACCGGGCAAACTCTCCGCCCGACGTGATCGGGGCCACGATCGGGATGCCGACCTTGTTGAAAAGGGCGTCCGTCACCACGAGGACATAGCGGGCACCGGCCTGCTCGCGGCCCTGCACCGGCTCGAGATCGACGTGCCAGACTTCGCCCCGGTTCATCAGATGACTTCCCGACCGACCGGCGGATCGTTCAGCCATTCATGGTCCTCGTCGGAAAGCGGCGCGTCAAGATCGCACTGGGCTATCAGCTCCTCGAGTGTGTATTTGGGGCGGGAGCGGGCAACGGCGATCAGTCGGCCGTTCTCGACGGTCACTTCGACCTTTGTATTGGCCTGAAGGCCGAGCTCCTCAAGCACCGGCTTGGGCACGGTCATCATCACCGAGCCGCCGACATTGCGCAAAGTCGATACTGCCATCTTGGCCTCCGTGAAAAGTTATACGAATATATAACTTTTTCCCGCTGCTCACAATCCGTTCAAAACGCCTCTGCCGCCAGTGCCATGGTCGTGTCGGCGCCGGCCTCGATGCGGGTCTTGCGGAGCGCGGTTTCGGGCATCAGGCGGTCCATGAAGAACTTTGCGGTGATCAGCTTGTTCTTCAGGAAATCCTCCCGCTCGCCGGCACCGTTGGCAAGGCCGGCTTCGGCCGCCTTGGCGATCTTCGCCCACATATAGCCGATGACGACGAGGCCGAAGAGGTGCATGTAGTCGGTCGAGCCGGCGCCGGCATTGTCGGGCTTGGCCATGGCGTTCTGCATGAACCACATGGTCGCCGCCTGCAGGTCGTTCAAGCCCTTCTTGAGGGTCTTGGTGAACGGAGCGAGCTTTTCGTCATTGCGGTTCTCCTCGCAGAAATCGCCGATTTCCTTGAAGAGCGCCATGACGGCGCGGCCGCCGTTCATGCCGAGCTTGCGGCCGACAAGGTCGAGCGCCTGGATGCCGTTCGCACCCTCATAGATCATGGCGATGCGCGCATCGCGCACATACTGGCTCATGCCGTGTTCTTCTATATAGCCGTGGCCGCCGAAGACCTGCTGGGCCATGACGGCATGGTCGAAGCCCTTGTCGGTCAGCACGCCCTTGAGAATAGGGGTCATCAGGCCGAGAATGTCGTCGGCGGCCTGGCGTTCCTTCTCGTCGGCGGAGCGGTGGGCGATATCGGATTTCAGCGCGGTCCAGAGCGTGAAGGCGCGGCCGCCTTCGGTCCAGGCCTTGATGGTCATCAGCGTGCGGCGGATATCGGGATGCACGATCAGCGGATCGGCCTTGCCCTCGGGGTTCTTGACGCCCGAGAGCGAGCGGCCCTGCAGGCGCTCGCGGGCATAGTTGGCGGCGTTCTGGTAGGCGACTTCGGCAATCGACAGGCCCTGCAGGCCGACGCCGAGGCGGGCCTCGTTCATCATGACGAACATGGCGTTGAGGCCCTTGTTCTCCGCGCCGATGAGGAAGCCTTTCGCCTCGTCATAGTTCATGACGCAGGTGGCGTTGCCGTGAATGCCCATCTTGTGTTCGATGGCGCCGCAGGTGACCGTGTTGCGATCGCCCGGCGTGCCGTCGTCCTTCAGAATGAACTTCGGCACGATGAAGAGCGAGATGCCCTTCACGCCCTCGGGCGCGCCATCGATGCGGGCGAGAACGAGGTGCACGATGTTTTCCGACATGTCGTGCTCGCCGGCCGAGATGAAGATCTTCTGCCCGGAAATCTTGTAGGAGCCGTCGGCCTGCGGCACGGCCTTGCTGCGCAGCAGGCCGAGGTCGGTGCCGCAATGGGGCTCCGTCAGGTTCATCGTGCCGGTCCAAGTGCCCTCGACCATCTTCGGCAGATAGGCGGCCTTCTGTTCGTCGGAGCCGTGCACGAGGATCGCGGCGATCGCGCCCTGCGTCAGGCCGGGATACATGGTGAGCGCCATGTTGGCCGACGACATGTATTCGCCGACGGCGGTGTGCAGCACATAGGGCAGGCCCTGGCCGCCGAATTCTTCCGGCACGGCAAGACCCATCCAGCCGCCCTGGCGGTAGAGGTCATAGGCTTCCTTGAAACCCTTCGGCGTCTTCACCGTGGCGTCGTCGTTGCGGGTGCAGCCTTCCTGGTCGCCGGAGAGATTGACGGGGAAGAGCACCTCTTCCGCGACCTTCGCGGCCTCGCCGGTAATCGCTTCCACCATGTCGGCCGTCGCGTCGGCAAAGCCGGGCAGGTTGTTGTACCGCTCCAGCGACAGGACGTCGTTCAGGATGAAAAGCGTGTCATTCACGGGGGCCTTGTAGATCGGCATTGCTCGCGTTCCTCACCTATCCCGCGGACGTGAGTCCGCTCCTTGGCGAGGGATACTATAAAACTTTGACGTTTGCGTAAACGTCAAAACGCAAGCGCGGCAAATTTTTCGTCGGACGGGAAGGCGGGCAGGATGGAGGATGTCAGGGACGCGGTGCGAATGCGCCTGTCGCGGCGGGTTGCTGTGCCGTAACCGGTCGCCTTTCCTCCCGAACGCCATTCTATGAGCAAATCGTTAAAAAATTTCCGGGCCGGTTAACCCCTTGTTTACCACGTTTCATGAATTGTGGCGTCTGAGGGCGTGGGATCGGGAATCATCTCGTTTCCCCTCTGTGGTGTCCGGCTCCGGCCGGGACGGACAGGGACGATCCCGCCGAATGGAATGAAGGGCGCAGCCGGGCGGCAGCGCTTTCAAGCGTATCTCCCGGCAGGCCGAGGCGGCCGCCAAAGCGAGGCGAAAGATGAACGGATCGCGAAACCCGCAACGTCCCGGCGAACGCTCTTCGCTCGACGCGCTCAATCGCACCATCGAGGGGCTGGAAGCCCGTATCGAAGGTCTGATGGCCGGCGGCCGCGACACGCGTCCCCGCGGCGAAGAGCGTTACGCGCCGCGCGGCGAGCAGGCCCGCTACGAGCCGCAGCAGCGCACGATCCCGCTGCGCGAGGACCCGGTTTCCGAAATCATGCAGCGCCAGCGCGCCATCGAAGGCGGTCGCGAGCGTGTCGCCCAGCGCCTGGAACGCCGCCCCGTCTCCGGCGATCACCACGCCGCCGCCCAGCAGGCCCATGCCGCCTATGGCAATCAAACCGCCGCTTATGGCGGGCAGCAGCCTGCCTATGCCGCCCAGCATTCCGCCGCGCCCGCCCGCGCGGACAATTCGGTCGAGGACATCGCCAAGGCACTGGTCTCTCTGCGCCAGGATCTGAAGAAGGATATCGCCGACGGCCTCGAGCGCGAGATGCAGTCGCTGCGTTCGGAAATTCGCGGCATCCGCCAGGTGGCCGAGGGCCGTGGCAACAATGACGACCTGCGCGAGGAACTGACCCGTCTTTCCGCCGGCATCGGCCAGCTCGGCCGGCAATCCGGTCAGGCGGCCGGCCAGACGGACGGCCTGCGCGTCGAGTTCGACGAGCTGCGCTCGGTGCTCGACGGTCTCGCCCGCGAGGATTCCGTGCGGCGCATGGAAGACCGCTGGACCGGTGTCGAGCAGAAGCTCTCCGCCTTCGACCAGACCCGCGACGACGAACTGGTGGCGCTCGCCTACCGGCTCGACGAGCTGAAGGCGCAGATCGGCGCGGTCAGCGCGACGCCGGCCATTCATGCGCTGGAAGGCAAGATCGAGACGATCGCGCGCGCCATCGACATGCTGGCCCGCCAGGCGCAGCAGCCGGACGACCGCCATCTCGCCTCCGCCGTCGCCTCGCAGTTCGAGGGCCTCGATACGCGCCTCGACGAGATCAGCCGGGCGATTGCCGCCGCCGGCCGCATGCAGCAGTCGGCCTCGGTCGACAATGGGATGATGCAGCGCCTGGAAGGCCGCATCGCCGATCTCGCCGGCCAGCTCGACCTGATCGCCCACCGTCCGGCGCCGGCGCCGGATCAAGGCCTCGGCCTGCGCATCGAAGCCTTGGCCAGCCGCATCGAGGAGCTTTCCAGCGAGCGTGCCGCCCTGCGTCTCGAAGAGCGCATCGAGCAGCTGTCGCTGATGCTGGAGCAAAGCCAGCAGGCCGCGCCCGCCCGCGAAAGCGACGAGCTCGCCTATTATCTCTCCGATATCTCGCGCAAGATCGACGCGCTCGACCAGGGCAGCGTCAACGACGTGCTCGCCGAGCGTCTGGATGCGCTGGCCCGCCGCATCGACGGCCTCGATACCGCCCCCGTCGGCAGCCCGTTCCAGGAAGACCGCTTCTCGCAGATCGAAGGCCGCCTGTCGGCCATCGCCGACCGTCTCGACGCCACGCGCGTCGCGCCTGCCGGCGACCATGAGGCGCTGCGCGGCCTGGAAGCGCAGATCGCCCATCTCTCCACGCTGATCAGCACGCCCTCGGCCGGCACTGCCGCAACCTCGCCGGATGTCGAAAATCGTCTGGCGACGATCGAAGACTATATGGCGACCAATGACGAATATATCGTCGAGGCCGCCCGCCAGGCGGCGGAAGCCGTCATGGAAGCCTATCGCCATGCCGGGCCGACCAGCGCGGCGGTCGCCGACATGGAAGCGATCGCCGGCCTGGCCGACGACCTGCGGGCGCTGGAAAACCTGACCCGCTCCAGCGAGGAGCGCACCGCGCGCACCTTCGACGCCCTGCACGACACGCTGGTGCAGATTGCCGGCCGCCTCGAACAGCTCGACGCCCCGCGCGAGACCTTCGGCCGCCGCGAGGCCGCCCAGCCGCGTGCCGAAATGCCACGCGCCGAGATGCCGGCCATGGATTTCGGCCGCGCCGAGGAGCCCGCCGCCAGCTTCCATGGCAACGACTATCCGTTCGATGACGACGGTTTCGGCAATGCGGCCCGCAAGGCCGAGGCCGAGGCACCGCGCGAGGAAAGCCGCTTTGCCGACGTCGAGGTCGAGCATATCGACGTTCCCGAACGCCCGGTCGTCGAGGATGCGGCTGGACAGGCTGTGGCGCTCGTCGCCGCCGAAGCCCAGCCGAAGGGTGGCCTGCTCGCCGGCCTGAAGCGCCGCTTCGCGCCGGGCCGCAAGGAAACCGTCGCCATCGTCGAGCGCCACCAGATCGATCCGGCACCGGCGCTCGACCCGGTCGACGAACTGGCGCCCGAAGAGGCAAACCAGCTCCTGGAGCCCGGCTCGGGCGTGCCGGACGTGCGCCGCATCCTGGAGCGCGTGCGTGCCGGCCAGATCGCGGGTACCCGCTCGACGGTTCCGGGCGAGGGCGACAAGGCCGCCCAGCAGATCGCCGCCGCGCGCCGCGCCGCCAAGATCGCCGCCGAGGAAGCCGATGCCATCTCCCGCGTCGCCCCGGCCAAGAAGGGCGACAAGCCGGCAAAGGCCGGCGACAAGCCCGCCTCCGCGCTGTCGCGCCACCGCCGGCCGATCTTGCTCGCCGTCGGCGCCGTGCTCTTGGCGATCATGTCCTATCCGCTCGTCACCGCCGTCATCAGCGGCGACGATGCGCCCGTCATCGTCGAGCAGACCGCCGTCAATTCCGATGCCAAGCCGGCTGAAACGACCACCGGTTCCGGCGAAGCCGTGACGGCCAATACGGCTGCTGCGCCCGTCACCGAAGACAAGGCCGACACGAAGGCGCTGGCCGAGCCCGCCCCGGCGGATGACGTTCTGGCCGGCGACGACAAGAGTGCTGCCGCCGAAACGACGGCGACCCCGACGTCGGGCTCCGACTTGCTGGCCGCGCCTGCGACCGGCAGCGATGCCGACACCGCCGGCTTCGAGCCGGTGACGACGCCGGAAGCCGGGCCGGTTGCCGGCACGGACACCTCGGCCGCCGCTGAAAAGGCGCCGGTCGATACGATCGAGACGGCGGCCATCGTCGTCCCCGAGGCCATCACGCCGCCGTCGCTCTCCAAGGCTGCGACAGAGGGCGATCCGCTCGCGCTGTTCGAGATCGGCGCGCGCTACACGGACGGCCGCGGTGTTGCGACCGATCTCGCGCAGGCCGCGCACTGGTACGCGCTTTCGGCGGCGCGCGGTTTCGCGCCGGCCGAATACCGCCTCGCCAATCTCTACGAAAAGGGCCAGGGCGTCGAACGCGATCTGGAGCGGGCACGCAAGCTCTACGAGACGGCGGCCGGAAAGGGCAATGCCAGCGCCATGCACAACCTCGCCGTCCTGCTCGCCACGGGCAGCGGCACGGCGCAGCCGGATTTTGAAGGGGCCGCAAAATGGTTCCAGAAGGCGTCCGAACTCGGCGTGCGTGACAGCCAGTTCAACCTCGCCATCCTCTATGCGCGCGGCAACGGCGTGAAGCAGGATCTGGTCGAGTCCTACAAGTGGTTCGCCATCGCCGCCCGCGACGGCGACCGCGATGCCGGCGCCAAGCGCGACGAGGTGGCCAACGCCATGCGTCCCGAGCAGCTCTCCGACGCCAAGGCGAAGGTCGAGCTGTGGAAGCCGCAGGCGCTGGACGACAAGGCGAACTCGGCCGAGCTGCCCGACGAATGGGTCGGCAAGCCGACCAAGACCGCCAGCGTCGACATGAAGAAGGCCATCCGCAACATCCAGGCCATCCTCAACAACAACGGCTTCAACGCCGGTACGCCGGATGGCGAGATGGGCAAGAAGACGGTCGCCGCCATCAAGTCCTTCCAGAAGTCCGTCGGCCAGGCCGAGACGGGCGAGATCGACGACGCGCTGGTCAACGAACTCCTGAAGCGCAACAAGCAGCCGAGCTGATCGGCGCTTTGCCGGAGAGGCCCGAAAAGCGGCTTTTCCGGTTGTCGTGTCCAGACCCCGCGGGCATGACGCTCGCCACGACGCCGCACGCCGATCACGATGTGCAACAGACGTTGCGGCATTTTGTGTGCGATGCACGATTTCATCCTTAAATCGGCCCCGATTTGCGGAATTATGCAGTAGAAAATTCATGTCTCTCCAAGATGATAAGGCGTTCGTGAAACGTCCTCGTCGATGAGGGGTGGAGGGCGTGCCGCATGGGCTCGCCCGAAGACCGATCCTTGCGTGATGCGAGGCGCGACCGGCCGATGGAGGGGGTTCCCTTTTCGCGGTGGGGCGCTTGTCTGCATTCACGGCCTGCCGATAGGAGCCGCGGCAGGGCAGGACGGGGAAAGCGGCTGACAGAGACGTGGCCTCCGCGAGAGCGGAAACATTGCCGATCGGGGTATCGTTGTGACTGTGTACCTGCCTATTGCAGAGCTGTCGGTGAATATCTTCATCATTCTCGGCATGGGCGCGGCCGTCGGTTTTCTTTCCGGCATGTTCGGTGTCGGCGGCGGCTTCCTCATCACGCCGCTGCTCATCTTCTATAACATCCCCCCGGTCGTCGCCGTTGCCACCGGCGCCAACCAGGTCGTCGCCTCCTCGGTCTCCGGCTCGCTGTCGCATTTCCGGCGCGGCACGCTGGATGTGAAGCTCGGCACGGTGCTCTTGGTCGGCGGTCTGGCGGGGGCGACGGTCGGCATCTGGATCTTCGCGCTGCTGCGCAGCGTCGGCCAGCTCGATCTCGTCATTTCGCTGCTCTATGTGGCGCTGCTCGGCACCGTCGGCACGCTGATGCTGCTCGAAAGCATCCGGGCGCTGCGCCGCTCGGCCAAGAACCAGCCTGTCTCCCTGCGCCGGCCCGGCCAGCACAGCTGGGTGCACCGCCTGCCGCTCAAAATGCGCTTCAAGAAGTCGAAGATTTATCTCAGCGTCATTCCGGTCGTCGGCCTGGGCTTCTGCATCGGCATCCTGACCTCGGTCATGGGCGTCGGCGGCGGCTTCATCATGGTTCCCGCCATGATCTATCTCCTGCGCATCCCGACCAACGTGGTCGTCGGCACCTCGCTGTTCCAGATCATCTTCGTCACCGCCTACACGACGATCGTGCAGGCGACGGCGAACCACGCGGTCGACATCGTGCTCGCCTTCATCCTGATGGTCGCGGGCGTCATCGGCGCGCAATACGGCGTGCGCGTCGGCCAGAAGCTGCGTGGCGAACAGCTGCGTGCGCTTTTGGCGCTGCTGGTGCTCGCGGTCGGCGCCCGTCTCGCCGTCGATCTCGTGCAGACGCCCGCCGATATCTACTCCGTCGTCAGTGAGGGGGTCTATCGATGAGAGCGCTCGCCGCCCTCCTTCTCCTCATCGGCCTCGCCGTGCCGGCCGGCGCGCAGGTGCTGGAGGACAAGCCCGTCAATTTCCCGGAAAAGCTGGAGATCGGCATTTCCACCGACGAGATCGCCATTTCCTCGGATTTCCGCGGTGCGGACCTGACGATCTTCGGCGCCATCGAAGGCTATGACTCCTCGCTGCTCGCCCAGGGCAAATACGATATCGTCGTGGCGCTGGAAGGACCGAAGGACAACAACACGGTGCGCGTCAAGGAGCGCATCTTCGGCATCTGGGTCAATCGCCGCTCGATGACCTTCGAGCTCGTGCCGGAATCCTATTCGCTGTCGAGCACGCGCGACGTGGAGACCATCGCCCCGACCGCCATGCTGAACGGCGTCGGCGTCGGCATTCAGCATATCCGCCTGTCGCCGATCGGCTATGTCGGCGACGGCAGCAACATCACGGAATTCCGCGACGCCTTCCGGCGGCTGAAGGAAAGCGGCGGCTTCTATCAGCGTGATCCCGGCGGCGTGCAATTCATCAGCGCGAGCCTGTTCAAGGCGACCGTCAAGCTGCCGGCCAGCGTGCCGAACGGCACCCATGTGGTGCGCGCCCATCTCTTCCGCGATGGCGTGTTCATCGCGGAAAAGGCGCTGCCGCTGCGCGTGATGAAGACCGGCATCGAGCAGATGATCTCGAACGCCGCCTATAACAATTCGCTGATCTACGGCCTCTTCTCGGTGACGCTCGCGCTCTTGACCGGCTGGCTCGCCAGCGTGGTCTTCCGCAAGGATTGATCAGCCGGCGCGCCGCGCCACGGTTGCCTCATAGGCGGCCTGCAGCTCGCCGAACACGGAGCGGGCAGGCATGGGAGCGCCCGTGTGGATGGCGCGCAGTTCTTCCATGAAGGCCGCCCACATGGCCGGGCCGCCATCCTCCAGGAGCTCGGCGCGGATCGACAGTTCCTCCGTGACCGGCAGGAAGCGCCGGCCCCAGGCGCCCATCATGGCGAAGACCGGCACCAGCGCGATGCCCATCTCGGTCAGGCTGTAGAGGCCCTTCTGCTTGTGGCTCGGATCGTCCTCCCTGGTGATCAGCCCTTCCGCGACGAGGCGCTTCAGCCGGTCGGCGAGGATGTTGGAGGCGATACCTTCTTCCGATTTCGTCAAAAGCTCGCGGAAATGCCGGCGGTTGCCGAACATCATGTCGCGCAGCACAATAAGGCTCCAGCGGTCGCCGAGAATTTCCAGCGTCAGATTGATCGGGCAGCCGGACCGGTTCGTGTCTTTCATGCGATTCTCCAAAACTGCTTGCATAATACAATCGGTTTCGCTATCCATCAACCAGTTGCAAATCGCAACTGGTTAAACTAGCCGCGGCATGGCCGCAAAAGGGAGGACAAGGCGATGGCAAAGGTGATCATCTGGAATCTCGTGACGCTCGACGGTTTCTTCGAGGGCGAGAAGAAATGGGATCTCGACTTTCACAACCGCGCCTGGGGGCCGGAGCTGGAAGCGCTGAGCCGCGACTTCGGCAAGACGGCCGGTTTGCTGGTCTTCGGCCGGGTCACCTATGAGGGTATGAAAGCCTATTGGACCTCGGCGGAAGAGGAGGGCGAGGTGAAGACCTATATGAATGCCCTGCCGAAGCTGGTCGGCTCGCGCACGATCGCGTCTTCCGACTGGAACAACACCACGGTGACGGCCGATATCGTCGGCGAGATTTCCAGGCGCAAGCAGGCGCTCGACAAGCCGATCTATATCTTCGGCAGCGCCTTTCTTTGCGATGCCCTGCTCACGGCGGGCCTCGTCGACGAGGTGATGCTGGCAATCGTGCCGGTCCAGCTCGGCAAGGGCACGCCATTCTTCAAGGACGGCGCGCGGCGCGACTTCGACCTCATCGAGGCGAAGCCGCTGTCGAACGGTGCGGTCCTCGCGCGCTATGTGCCGCAGAGCGCGATAACCATTTCTTGAAGAGGCGTGTTGAAACAAATCATGGTGCTGACCCCTTCGGCGGTTAAGGCGGGTTTCGACAGAAAACCTGCCACGCCTCCAACAAGGGAAACCACCATGCGCATGACCAGCACTCTCCTTGCCGGCACCCTTTTTGCAGCCGCGATGTTTGCCGGCCCGGCCTTCGCCCAGGCGGGCAAGACGGCGGAAACGAAGGAGGCCAACGCCCCCGACCAGAAGCCGGCCTTCGAAAACCAGACGCGGGCTTCGCTTCCCGATGCTGTGCCCGAGATTAGCGTCGATGTCGTCGCCAAGGGCCTGCCGCATCTCTGGGCCATGGAGTTCCTGCCGGACGGCCGCATGCTGGTGACGGCGAAGGCCGGCACCATGCATGTCGTCTTCCAGGACGACGGACAGGCGAGCCCGCCGATCGAGGGCGTGCCCGAGGTCATGTCAAACGGGCAGGGCGGCTTGCTCGACGTGGCGCTGGCACCGGATTTCGAGCGCTCGAACCGCATCTATTTCTCCTTCTCCGAGCCGCGCGACGGCGGAAACGGCACCTCGGTCGCCTCCGCGAAACTCATCGAGCAGGACGGCACGTTTCTGCTGCAGGAGGTGAAGGTCATCTTCCGGCAGATGCCGACCTATGACGGCGACAAACATTTCGGCTCGCGCCTGGTCTTCGGGCCGAAAGGCGAGCTTTATGTGACGGTCGGCGAGCGCTCGGATCCTGAAACCCGCGTCGGCGCGCAGGATCTCGCCAGCGGTTTCGGCAAGGTTTTCCGCATCGACGCCGAGGGCAAGGCATTTGCCGACAATCCCTTCAGCAAGACGGAGGGGGCGCAGCCGGAAATCTGGAGTTTCGGCCATCGCAATCTCCAGGCCGCGACACTGGATGATCAGGGCCGGCTGTGGACGGTCGAGCATGGACCGAAGGGCGGCGACGAGCTGAACCGGCCGGAGGCGGGCAAGAACTACGGCTGGCCGAAGGTGACCTATGGCATCGACTATAGCGGCGCGCCGATCGGCGAGGGCATCACCGCGCTCGAAGGCACCGAGCAGCCGGTCTACTACTGGGACCCCGTCATCGGCCCCTCCGGTATGGCCTATTATACCGGCGACGCCATTCCCGAATGGAAGGGCGCCTTCCTGATCGGCGGCCTCGTCAGCAAGGGCCTCGTCGTGCTGCATATGGAAGGCGACAAGGTCGCGCACGAGGAGCGCGTGCCGTTCGATGCACGTATTCGCGACGTCAAGGTCGCGCCCGACGGGTCGGTCTTCGTGGTGACGGAGGCGCGGGGTGGCGGCGAATCGACGATCCTGCGGCTGGTGAAAAGCTAGCCGCGCAGGTTGGAAAACCGCACCGAATAGATGCGGTCGCGGCCGAGCATGTGGGCGATGAGGTTCGGTCGGTCGAACAGGCCGGTCATAGCCTTGTGGCGGAGATCGAGGCCGCCGGTCATCAGGCCGAAAGCGGGCATCAGCAGGCGCTTGCCGTCGGTCGCGAAACAGGGACGGCGGACCGCCTTTTCGCGGCGGATGACGGTGGCGGCAGGGTGCAGATGCCCGGCGATCTCGCCGGCCGCCGCGCGCAGCGACGGCTCGTGGCGGAAGGCGAGGCCGGCATAGTGCAGCTCGTCTGCGGACTGGCCGGGCAGGTCGACGGTGCCGTCGGGATCGTGGTTGCCGTTGATCCAGATCCATTCGCGGCCGCGCGCGAGATCCGCGATCTTCGTGCGGAAAATCTCCGGCAGGTGGGCGGAGCCGACGCGATCGTGGAAATTGTCGCCGAGGCTGACGACGATGGCCGGGTCGTGCCTGGTGATGACGGCTTCCAGCACCTTCAGCGTGGCGAGGGTGTCATAGGGCGGCAGCATCATGCCGCGGCGGGCAAAGGCGGCGCCCTTTTCGAGATGCAGGTCCGAGACGACGAGCAGGCGGGTTTCCGGCAGGTAGAGCGCGCCGAGCGGATCGCAGACGGCCTCGACGCCGGCCACGACCGTGCGCGCGCAGACCGCTCCGAAATCCTGTATCTCCATCGATGCCAGCGCCAGTCTCTGCACGCGTCAGTCTTCCTTACATATTCGTTTCGCCCATCGCCTCGGCGATGAGGTCCTCGGCGGCTTCGGCCAGAAGCGAATCCTGCGCCTCGCCCGCCACCGTCTCCCGGCCGATTTCCAGCATGATCGGCACGGCGAGCGGCGAGATGCGGTCAAGACGGCGATGGGCGATATGGCCTTTGATTCGCATCAGCATATCGCCCAATCGCTGAATATCCAAAAGCCCCGCCGCCGCATCGTTGCGCGTCGCCTCCAAGAGGATGTGATCCGGCTCGTGGCTGCGCAGCACGTCGTAGATCAGGTCGGCGGAAACCGTGACCTGCCGTCCGGTCTTCTCCTTGCCCGGATGGCGCTGCTCGATCAAACCGGCAATCACGGCGCAATTGCGGAACGTGCGCTTCAGCATGAAGCTTTCGTCGAGCCAGGCTTCCAGATCGTCGCCCAGCATGTCCTCGTCGAAGAGATTTTCCACTGACGGGCGCTCGATGGTAAAACTGTAGCCGAGGTCGTCCAGCGCCCAGATGGCCAGCGAATAGTCGGTCGCGACGAAGCCGAGCGGCCGGCGGCCGGCACGCTCCAGCCGGCGGGTGAGCAGCATGCCGAGCGTCTGGTGGGCCAGGCGACCTTCGAACGGATAGGCGACCATGTAGTGGCGGCTGCCACGCGGAAAGGTTTCGATCAGCAGCTCGTCGCGTTTCGGCAGCGAGGAGATATCGCGCTGCAAGGCGAGCCAGTCGCGCACCTGATCGGGCAGCGCCTCCCAGCGCTCAGGATCGTCCAGCATGGCGCGCACCTGATCGGCCAGATAAGTGGAGAGCGGGAACTTGCCGCCGGCATAGGCCGGCACCTTCGGGTCGAGCGAGAAGGCCTGGCTGACGAGGCATTCGTTCTCGCGGATGCCCTCGAAACGCAGCACCTTGCCGGAGAACAGGAAGGTATCGCCGGGTGCCAGCATTTCGAGGAAATATTCCTCGACCTTGCCGAGTGAGGCCCCGCCGCGGCCGACCGCACCCTTGGCGCCGCGTTTCACCATGCGCACGTTCAGCATCGGCATTTCGACGATGGTGCCGAGATTGAGGCGGTATTGCTGGGCGACCCCGGGATTGGAGACGCGCCACAGGCCGTCCGCCGTCTTACGGATGCGGGCATAGCGCTCATAGGTCTTCAGCGCATAACCGCCGGTCGCGACGAACTGCACGATGCGGGCGAATTTTTCACGCGGGAGATCGGCATAGGGCGAGGCGGTGGTGACTTCGGCAAAGAGCGCATCCTCGTTGAAGGGCGCGGCGCAGGCCATGCCGAGAACGTGCTGGGCGAGCACATCGAGCGCGCCGTCGCCGACCGGCGGCGTGTCCTGCGCGCCGAGATAGTTGGCGTCGAGCGCCGCCTGGCACTCCATCACCTCGAAACGGTTGGCCGGCACGAGGATGGCGCGGCTCGGCTCGTCCATGCGGTGATTGGCGCGGCCGATGCGCTGGGCAAGCCGCGAGGCGCCCTTCGGCGCACCGACGTGGATGACGAGATCGACGTCGCCCCAGTCGATGCCGAGATCGAGCGTCGAGGTGGCGACGACGGCGCGGAGCCGATTTTCCGCCATGGCCTGCTCCACCTTGCGGCGCTGGCCGACATCGAGCGAACCGTGATGCAGCGCGATCGGCAGCGTGTCCTCGTTGATGTTCCAGAGCTCCTGGAAGAGGATTTCCGCCTGGCTGCGCGTGTTGACGAAGAGCAGCGCGGTCTTGTGCGCCTTGATCGCCTCATAGACCTCGGGCATCGCATATTTCGCCCGATGGCCCGACCAGGGCACGCGCGCCTCGCTCCTGAGGATGGTGATGACGGGCTTTGCCCCGCCCGGCGCGTTGACGAGGCCGGCGTGATGTTCCGCCTCCGGCGTCTGCGCGACCAACCAGCGGCGCAGGTCCATCGGCTCGGCGACGGTGGCGGAGAGACCGATGGTCTTGAGGCCGGGCGCCAGATGGCGCAGGCGTGCCAGACCGAGCGACAGCAGATGCCCGCGCTTGGAGGTGACGAGCGAGTGCAGCTCGTCGAAGATGATATATTTCAGGTCCTTGAAGAACCGCGGCGCCTCGCCGTTGGCGATCAGCAGCGCCACCTGCTCGGGCGTCGTCAAAAGGATGTCCGGTGGGTTCAGCCGCTGGCGCTGGCGCTTGGCTTGCGGCGTGTCGCCGGTGCGGGTCTCCACCGTGATCGGCAGGCCCATGTCCGAGACCGGCTTCATCAGGTTGCGCTCGATATCGACGGCGAGCGCCTTGAGCGGCGAGATATAGAGCGTGTGGATGCCGGTGAAGGCGGAGCCCGGTGGGATCTTGCCGCGCTGGGTGAGGTCGGTCAGCGCCGGCAGGAAGCCGGCGAGCGTCTTGCCGGCGCCGGTGGGGGCGATCAAGAGCAGGCTCTCCCCGGCATGAGCACGGGCGAGCAGCTCCATCTGGTGCGCGCGCGGCTGCCAGCCCTTGTCCGCGAACCAGCGGGTGAAGGATGGGGGCAGCAGAGAGAGGCCCTGCGCGGCTTGGCTGAGATGAGAATCGGACACGGCGTTAAGCTAATTCACGCGGGCGGAAAGAAAAGCGTTCCCTGCAACAATCTCCGCGACCCGCTGAAACACGAGGCTTTCAGGACGATGCCGGCTTTTCACAGGGCATACACGAGGCCGTTACTGCGGCAGAAAGATGAAACTTTTTCTGCGGGCCCTCCGTTTACCGCCCCGTGACAGAGAAATTGATAGGAGATTTCCCATGAAGAAGATTGTTCTTGCTCTGGCCGCCCTTTCGTTTTCTGCCGGCGCGGCCCTCGCCGAAAACCCCTATGTCGGCCGCACCGACATCATCCAGTCCGGCCCGAATGCCGGCAAGGAAGTGATGAACCCCGCGGTCAACAACCTCGATATGGGCACCACGGCGTCCATCACGTCGAATGACACGTCGCGTCAGGTCCCGAACGAGACCAGGGAACAGATGGCCGATCCCGGCGCCAACCGCTACGGCGATTCCGATCCGGGCAGCATGCAGTTCGACTAAGCATTCAATGCACACCGCCTGACCCAAGCAGGTCTTCGGCCCTTCCGGCATCCGGGAGGGCCGAATGCGTTTTGAGGCTCACATCGCGATATAGCGGTCGGCGCGATGGTTGACGGTGAGGAAGAGGTTCAGCACCACCGCGCCGACGACCGAGCAGAGCACGATGAAGGGGGCCGCGACGGCGAAGGCGGCGATCAGCACGAAGAGATCGAAGGCAAGCTGCACGAGGCCGGCGCGAATGCCGAAGCGTTCCTGTAGATAGACGGCCAGCACGCCTACGCCGCCGAGGCTGGCGCGGTGGCGATAAAGCCCGAGCAGGCCAAAGCCGAGCAGAATGCCGGCCAGCACCGCCGTCCACATCGGATCGATGCTTTCGATGCGTACGAAATGCGGCTGGAACTCGGTGATGACGGAAGTCATCGTCACCGCAAGCACGGTCTTGATGGTGAAGCCCCAGCCGAGGCGTTTCAGTGCGAGAATGTAGAAGGGGATGTTCACAACGGTATAGTAGATGCCGAAGCTGATGCCCGTGAGATAGTGCAGGATGAAGGCGACGCCCGCGGTGCCGCTGGCCACCAGCCCGGCGCTGCTCATCAGCGCCAGCCCCAGCGCTGCGATCATGCTGCTCGCAAACAGGCCCTGCGCATCTTCCAGCGGCGTGTGGCGGGTGGGTGTGGGATTCCAGAAGCCGAAACGCCGCTTGTCGCCGTCCATGGCCGATCTCCGATGATGTTTATCGTTGTATAGGGCGTTGCCGCTTGCGTGAAGCCTATGGTTGGCGCCGCGCAAGGAACAGTAGGCCATGCACCGGCTGGCCGCCATCTTGGCGGATGACGCTCTTTTCCAGCGCCACCAAATCGAAGCTGCTCTCGGCCATCCGCCTGCGGATGAAGGCCTCGGGGTGGGCATAGCGCAGCGAGGGGCGCAGCACGGGCGCCTCGCCATCGCCGCCATCTTCCACGGAGAAGGCGAAGAGGCTGCCGGGTTTGGCAAGCCGCGCGACGCTCGCGAACACCTGTCCGAGATCGCCGAGATACATCAGCACGTCGGCGGCGCTGACGAGATCGGCGCGGGCTTCCGGCAGATCACCGAAGAGGCCGCTGTCTTCCGCCGGCAGCGACAGATCGGCCTGCGCGAGATGGTCGTAGACGGCTTTTTCGCCGGCCTTGGCCAGCATGCCGGCGGAGAGGTCGAAGCCTTCCAGGCGACCGGCATGGGCACGGAACTCGACGCCGAACAGGCCGGTGCCGCAGCCGATATCGGCGACGAGACCGAAATGCGCGTCGTCGCCGGCCTGTCTGCGCACGAGCTTCGCCAGCGTCTGCGGCACGGTATAGTCGAGCCGTTCGACCAGCGCGGTGTCGAAACGATCGGCATAGTCGTCGAACAGGCGTTCGACATAGGGCATCGGCGGGGCGGCGGGAGCCTCCGCCATCCCGAGGACGGCGAGTTTCAGGCTGGCGCCGAAAATATCGGAGGGGTCGAGCGCGATAACCTTTTCAAGGGCGGCGGCGGCTGCCTCCTTCCGGCCCGATTTCTCGGCATATTCGGCGAGCCGGAACCAGCCGGCGGCCCAGCCCGGCACCTGTTCGAGCGCCTGTTCCATGAGTTCCTGCGCCTCCGCAAACTCGCCCGATTCCGCAAACATGCGGGCATAATCAGCGCGGCGGTCGGCGATGAGATCGCCGGAGGAGAAATGCGGGCTCGTCATCGGGCTCGTCATGGGGGCTCGGATCTGGAAACGGATGGCCGCTACATGGCAGGGCGGCGGCAAAAGGCAAGCGAATTCTCGTGAGCGGCCGTTGCTTGCCGCGGGCCGGGCGAACGCTTATCTCAGGGTCGAACGAATTTTTGGAGAATCAGCAGATGTCGAATGGCGTGAACGGGTTTCTGGGCGATAGCCCCCTGCGCGTGCTCATCAAGCTCCTGATCCTGTCGGTGGCCGTCGGCTTCCTGATGTCGATCTTCGGGCTCTATCCCGACGATATTCTCTTTGCGGCCCGCGATTTCATCCTCGATTTGTGGAACACCGGCTTCAAGACGCTTGGCCGTCTCGGTGATTACCTGTTGCTCGGCGCCGTCATCGTCATCCCCGTCTTCATCCTCATTCGTCTCCTGAGTTACCGCCGCTGACCATGCTGACCCGTCGCACCTTCCTTGCCGCCTCGGCGGCGGCCATCGCGGCGCTTGCCGCCGGCTGTTCCACCACCAGCGTGCTCACGCCCTCGGCCGGCACCGGCAGCGACCAGACGGCCGCCTCGCTCGGCCTCGTCAACAAGCTCCGTGCCGAGCGTGGCCTCCCGGCGCTCGCCATCGACCGGCAGGCGCAACGTGCTGCCATGGATCAGGCGAGCCGTATGGCCTCCGCCGGCAAGATGGAGCACAATATCGGCTTCGGCGCGAATTTCCTGAAACGCATGAAGGGCATGGAGGTCGCGCTGCCGGCGGCGGAAAACATCGCGGTCGGGCAGGACAGTGCGGTAGAAGCCTTTGACGCCTGGTATCGCTCGCCAAAGCATCTCGTCAACATGCTGGGCGCCAGCTATCGCGGCCTCGGCGTCGCCGTGGTTTCCAATCCGGCTTCGGGCGGCCGGCCATATTGGGCAATGGTGCTGTCCGGCTGAGGAGTGCCTATGGGCGACAGGATCGTGCGCATGGCGGATCTCGAGATCGATCCCGCGCAGCTCGACGCCTATAAAGCGTTGCTCGCCGAGGAGATCGAAGCCTCGGTGCGGCTGGAGCCGGGCGTGCTGATGCTGCATGCGGTCTCGATTGACGAGACGCCGGAAAGGGTGCGGCTTTTGGAAGTCTATGCCGACGAGGCGGCCTATCGGGCACACCTCGCCACGCCGCATTTTCTCAAATACAAGACGCAGACCGCCGCGATGGTCCGCTCGCTGCGTCTCCTGCCGGTGACGCCGATCCGGATGGACGCGAAATAGAGCCGTCTGAGGGGAGTTTGCATGAGTGCCACGGCGGTAAGCGAGAACGACGGGTCCGGTCCCTTCGAGGTGACGCACCGGCTGGTGCTGGCGATCGCCATTCCCATGACGCTCGGCTTCCTGACGACGCCGCTGCTCGGCCTGACGGATACGGCGGTGGCCGGGCGGCTCGGCTCGGCGGATGCGCTGGCCGGCATGGCCGTCGCCGCCGTCATCTTCGATCTCCTGCTCGGCAGCTTCAATTTCCTGCGCGCCTCGACGACGGGGCTGGTGGCGCAGGCCTTCGGCCGCGGCGACCGGCGCGAGGAACAGGCGGTCTATTGGCGCTCGCTCACCATCGCGCTCTGTTCTGGCCTGGTGCTGATGCTGCTCTCGCCGCTCCTGCTCTCCGCAGGGCTCTTCCTGATGGCGCCGACGCCGGAAGTGGCCGAGGTCGCCTCGACCTATTTCATGATCCGCGTGCTCTCCGCCCCCATGGCGCTTGCCAATTATGCGCTGCTCGGCTTCGTGCTCGGGCGCGGGCAGGGCATGACGGGGCTCCTGCTGCAGGCGATCATCAACGGCATCAACATCGTTTTGTCGATCACGCTCGGCCTCGGGCTCGGCTGGGGCATTGCCGGCATCGCCTGGGGCACGTTCACCGGGGAGACGGTCGGCACGCTGGCGGGGCTTGCCATCGTCGTCTCGCGCTTCGATCGCGCCGACCGGCCCTCGCGGGCGGAAATCTTCGCGCCGGCACGGCTGAAAGCACTGTTTTCGCTCAACCGCGACATCATGATCCGCACCTTCGTGCTGATCGGCGCCTTCGCCATCATGACCCGTATCGGCTCCTCCATGGGGCCGCTGGCGCTCGCGGCCAATGCGGTTCTCATGAACATCTTCCTCGTCGCCGGCTATTATCTCGACGGCATCGCCAATGCGGCCGAGCAGCTGGTGGGCCGCGCCTTCGGTGCGAATTTCCGGCCGGCCTTCGACAGGGCGGTGAAGCTCACCTTCCTCTGGTCGCTCGGGCTTGGCGTCGTCACCACCGTGCTTTTCCTGATCTTCGGCGGCGATATTGTCGGCCTGCTGACGACCACGGAGAGCGTGCGAAGCGAGGCGGCGAAATACCTGCCCTGGGCGGCGCTGACGGCAATCACCGGCGCACTCGCCTTCCAGATGGATGGGGTCTTCATTGGCGCGACCTGGTCGAACGCCATGCGCAACATGATGCTGGCGGCTTTCGTCGGCTATCTCGCAGCGCTCGCCGTCTTCGTGCCGCTGTTGGGCAATCACGGCCTGTGGCTGGCGCTCAATCTCTTCCTGGCCTTCCGGGGGATTTTCCTGGCGCTGCGCCTGCCGGCGCTCGCCGGCCGGCAGTTTTCCCAGGCAAACCGGAACTGATCTCCGGTGAGGCAGCCGGCATTCAAGCCGGCTGGATGCTTCCGAGGCTGAGACCCAGGAGATCGAGAGGATTTTCCGGCCGTTTCGACTTTTCGGCGTCTTCCGCGTAGATATCGGCCCTGGCGCGCAGCCAGTGCGAATATTCGCGGCCTTCCGGCCGGCCTTCCTCTTCCCAGATCTCGTGGGCCCTTTTGCGGATCCGTTCGCTCTGATCGTCCATGGTGTCGTCCCTTCCTGGCCTTTAGGCCGTTATCAGGCGGGATCGGTGCAGGCTACCGTCGATGCGAGTCGGCTTTTGCGGTACACTCCACCCGCTGGAACTAAACCCTGCGGGGGGACTTTGGTTCCCCTGTGACGATCAGAGGGGGCGATTGGCCCAATGATCGCTGCGGGTGCCGCAAAGCATTGAAATCGAGGCGATCTGCTCGCGATCACAAATTCGCGAGAGGCCGCTGACGATCTCGCCCGGCAGGGTCGGGCCGGCATAGACCATGCAGGAATAGAGCTGCACGAGGTTGGCGCCGGCGCGGATCTTCTCCGCCGCCGTCTCCGCCGAGGAGACGCCGCCGACGCCGATGATCGGCAGGGCTTCTCCGACGCGCCTGCGCATCTTGGCCAGCACTACGGTCGATTTTTCGAAGAGCGGCTTGCCCGAGAGGCCGCCAGCCTCACCGGCATGTGTAAGATTGCGCAGGCCGGCGCGCGACAGGGTCGTGTTGGAGACAATGAGGCCGTCGAGCGGATGGGCAAGCGCCACCTCGGCGATGTCGTCGAGGCCTTCCTCGGTGAGATCGGGCGCGATCTTCAGGAAGACCGGTACCTGCCAGCCGCTGCGCGTCGCCTCTTCGGCGCGGGCGGCGAGCACGGCGGAAAGCAGCGCATGCAGGCTTTCCTTCGCCTGCAGGTCGCGCAGGCCCGGCGTGTTGGGCGAGGAGATATTGGCGGTGAAATAGCGCGCCACGTCATAGAAGGTGCGGATGCCGGCGACATAGTCCGCAATGCGGTCTTCGCTGTCCTTGTTGGCGCCGATATTGACGCCGATCAGCGCATCGCGGCGACAGGCCTTGAGCCGTTCCAGCGCTGCGGCATGGCCTTCATTGTTGAAGCCGAGGCGGTTGATGACGGCTTCGTCTTCCACGAGGCGGAAGATGCGCGGCTTGGGGTTTCCCGCCTGTGCGCGCGGCGTCACGGTGCCGATTTCGGTGAAGCCGAAGCCGAGGCGCAGCATTGCCTCCGGCACCTCGGCATTCTTGTCGTAGCCGGCGGCAAGGCCGATCGGGTTGGGGAAGGTCAGGCCGGCGATGGTCTGGGCGAGCCGCGGATCAGCCTTGGCGGGGCAGGCGGGCACGATGCCGGTTTTCAGCGCCGCGATGGAGAGGCCGTGCGCGGTTTCCGGATCGAAGAGGAAGAGGCCCTTGCGGCCAAGCGTCGAAAGCAGGGACATCACAGCATCTCCGGAAACTGGTGAGTGCCGCCGGCGCCGAGCGGCAAGGGTTTTTCCCAGAGCACGGCGGATAGCGGCAGGGCGGCATAGAGGTGGGGGAAGAGATCGCCGCCGCGCGAGGGCTCGAAGACCAGCTTTTCGCCGAGCGCATCGCCATCCACGGCGATGATGAGCAGGTCCGTCTGGCCGGCGAAATGGCGGGCGGCGGTTTCCTTCGCCTGGGGGGCGGTGGAGAAGTGGATGTAGCCGTCGGTCAGGTCGATGGCGGCGCCCTCGAAAATCCCGGCCGCCTTGGCATTTTGCCACAGACTTGCCGGAACGATCTTGTAGATTGTCTTGGCCATCGCGTCCGTTCTCCCTTGCCTGCCGTGTTCTACGGTAGCGCTTGCCGCAAAGAACGGCTGTTGTCCACGGCTTCTGGAGGATTTTGCATGCGAATCTCTGCTCTGCCCCTGACCTTCGCCGCTTTCGTCCTCGCAGGCTCCGCCCATGCGGACGGCGAGGGGCGCTACCGCATGGAAAAGACCGAGACCGGCTTCATCCGCCTCGACACGACCTCGGGCGATGTCTCGCTCTGCCGCGAAAAGGACGGCCAGATCGTCTGCCGCATGGCGGCCGACGAGCGCGCGGCCTTCGAGAAGGAGCTCGACCTGCTCACCAGACGCGTGGAAGCGCTGGAAAAGGGCGGCGCAACGGCGCTTACGGATGCAAAACCGTCGCTGCCGACGGATGAAGAGATTGACCGGACCATGACCGTCATGGAAAAGATGATGCAGAGGTTCATGGGCATCGTGAAAAATCTCGAGGACGGAGAGGAGAAAGCCGTTCCCGAGAAAGGCGCGGACCCGCAGAAGACCTGACGGAGAGCCTGCGCCCGCGCCGCCTCCGTCATCGGTCCATCTACTCTTGGGCCATTTACTCTTGGGAGGGAGCGCATGGCATCGGCACTCACGATCATCATCGCGGACGACCATCCGCTGTTTCGCGGCGCCTTGAAACAGGCGCTGACGGGCATGGACGGCAATCCCGATATCGTCGAGGCCGGCGATTTCGAGGCGGCGCGCAAGGCCGCCGAGGCGAACCCCAATGCCGACCTGCTGCTGCTCGATCTCGCCATGCCCGGCGTCAGCGGCCTTTCCGGGCTCATCTCGCTGCGCGCCGAATTCCAGAGCCTGCCGGTCGTCATCGTCTCGGCCAGCGACGATCCCGTCACCATTCGCCGCGCGCTCGATCTCGGCGCCTCCGGCTTCATCTCCAAATCGGCCTCCATCGAGGACATCCGCGAAGGCATCGCTTCGGTGCTGGCCGGCAATATCTATACGCCCGGCGGCTATGTGCGCGGGCCCGAGCAGGACAGCGAGGTAGCCGATCTCATCGCGCGGCTGCGCACGCTCACCCCGCAGCAATCGCGCGTGCTCGCCATGCTGGCCGAAGGCCTGCTCAACAAGCAGATCGCCTACGAACTCGGCGTCTCCGAGGCGACCATCAAGGCGCATGTCTCGGCAATCCTGCTGAAGCTCAATGTCGACAGCCGCACCCAGGCGGTCATCCAGCTCGGCAAGATCGGCGCGGCGCAGGCGGCGGCCTGAACCTATTCTGCCGCCTCCCGCTGCAAGGCGGAAAATTGGGTCAGCCAAGCGCGCATGGAGGCCGGGCGCACCGGTTTGTTCTGCACGAGAATAGTGTCCCGCTCCGCCTCGGCGCGGACCTCCGGCGTGCGGTCGGCGGTGACGAGGAGGGCGGGGATCTCGCGGGCGAGCGCAGCGCGGAGTTTTCCGATCGCGGCAATGCCGGTGCCGTCGTCGAGATGGTAGTCGGCGATCACGGCGTCCACGGCCGGCGGGCCGGCGGCGACCAGGGCTTCCACGGCCGCGACTGATTCGGCGAGCGTCACCGTGCAGCCCCAGCCGGACAGCAGCAGGCGCATACCGTCGAGGATTTTCGGCTCGTTGTCGATGCAGAGCACGCGCAGGCCCTTGAGCGGCTCGTCGCTGACGGGCGTCGCGGCCGGCTTGTCGGCAATGTGGCGGCTGGCGGCGGCGTCGACCGGTACGCGCACCTTGAAACTGGTGCCGCGGCCGGGTGTCGATTGCAGCTCCACGGGATGCGACAGCACGCGCGAAATGCGATCGACGATGGAAAGGCCGAGGCCCAGCCCCGGCGCAGTCTTCGCGCCCTCGTCGAGCCGGGCGAATTCCTTGAAGACCGTGCGGAATTTCGAGGCGGGAATGCCGATGCCGGAATCGAGCACCTGGATGACGGCGTGCCCGCCCTTGCGGCGCACGCCGACCAGCACCTTGCCGGACTGGGTGTATTTGATGGCATTCGACACGAGGTTCTGCACGACGCGGCGCAAGAGGTTCGGGTCGGTGCGGATGGCGAGCGAGCTGGAAAGCACGGTCAGCTTGAGGTTCTTCGCCCGCGCCATCGGCGCGAAGTCGGTCTCGATGCGCTTCAGCAGGTCCTTCAGCGCCACTGTCTGCACGCGCGGCTTCATCGCACCGGTATCGAGCCGGGAAATATCGAGCACGGCGCCGAGGATCGCTTCCACCGATTCCAGCGAGGAATCGATGTTGTGGATCATCTCGCGGTTTTCTGTCTCGCCGAGTCGCTCGACCAGTGAGGAGGAGTAGAGGCGGGCGGCATTGAGCGGCTGGAGAATGTCGTGGCCGGCAGCCGCGAAGAAGCGGGTCTTGCCGATATTGGCCTCTTCGGCGGCGGCGCGCGCTTCGGCAAGCTCGGTGTTGACGCGGGTCAGTTCGGCGGTGCGCTCGGCAACCCGATGCTCCAGCGTTTCGTTGACCTGTTTCAGCGCGCGGTCGGCGGCGACACGGTCGGTGATGTCGGTATAGGTCGAGACGAAACCCTTTTCCGGCATGGCATTGGTGCGCACTTCCACGATGCGCTCGCCGCCGGCCAGAACCAGCGCGAAGGGCTCGTCATAGGTCATGGTGCGGGTGATGGTGGCCGCGCGCTCGTCCTCCGCGATATCGCCGCGCTCGGCAAGGATTTCCACGATGTCGGACAGCGGGAAACCGACCTGGCCGACATATTCCGGCAGGTCGAGCAGCTGGCGGAAGCGGCGGTTCCAGACGGTGAGATTGCCGGCGCTGTCGAAAACGGCGATGCCCTGGTCCATCTGGCCGAGCGCGGTTTGCAGCATGTCCTGATTGTATTGCAGCGCCTCGCTGGCCTGGTCGAGCAGCCAGTCGGTGTCGGTCGGCGTGTCGTCGATGCGCTGGAGCACCAGCGACAGCACGAGGCGGGCGGAGGAGGAGCCGATGGCGCTGCCGAGCAGCTGTTCGGAGAAATGCACGATGGCGGCATCGGCCGGCGCATTGTCCTCCAGCCAGCGGCCGACCTGCCGCTCATAGGTGTGGAACGAGCGCTGCATGCGCTCCTCGCCGAGATATTTGGCGATGGTGGTCTTGAGGTCGCGCACGGTGACCTTCGTGCGGCGTCCGCGGAAGGCGCGCTCGAGGCGCGGCTTGGAGCGGATGAAGGTGCCGGCCTGCAGGCGCTCCAGCGAGGTCGGGTTGCGCGTCAGCGAACCGATGACATAGGCGCCGATATTGACCATCATCGCGACCAGCGTGGCGTTGACCAGCGGATCGGCATTGGCACCGGTGAAGACGGTGGAACCGGGGAAGAGGAAGCCGAGAATGGTTTCGGCGACATAGGCATTGTCGGCCACCCCGATGCTCGGCAGGAACAGAAGGTAGGCCCAGACGACGAGGCCGCAGATCATGCCGGCCATGGCGCCGCGCGCATTGGCATTGCGCCAGAACAGCCCGCCGAGCATAGTCGGCGCGACCTGCGCCACGGCGGCAAAGGCGAGCAGGCCCATCGAGGCGAGGCCGGCATTGGCGGTGGCGGCGCGGTAGTAGGCATAGCCGAGCAGCAGCACGAAGAAGATCGCCAGCCTGCGGATGATGAGCAGCATGCGCGACAGGTCGTCCTGCTGCTCGACGCCGCCGATGAGGTTTCGCCGGAGCACGACGGGAATGACGATGTCGTTCGACACCATGATGGAGAGTGCCACCGAGGCGACGATGACCATGGCGGTGGCGGCGGAAAAGCCGCCGACGAAGGCGATCAGCGTCAGCACCGGCTGGTCGAGCGCGAAGGGCAGCGTCAGCACATAGAGATCGCCGTCGCCCGCGCCGTTGAAGGTCATGACGCCGCCGATCGCGACGGGCAGGACGAAGATGTTGATGGCGACGAGGTAGAGCGGGAAGAGGACGCCGGCGGTGCGCAATTCGCCGGCCGTGCGGTTTTCCACGACCGTCACATGGAACTGGCGCGGCAGCATGATGATGGCGAAGGCGGAGAGCACGATGAGCAGCACCCAGCGCGCCACCGGCGTCTCATAGGTTAGCGCCTGCATGACGCGCTCGTTCTGCGCGGCCTGCCGCCAGAGATCGCCCGGCCCGTCGAACATGACATAGAGCACGTAGAGGCCGACGGAGGCGATGGCAATGAGCTTGACCAGCGATTCCATCGAGATCGCCAGGATCAGACCGTCCTGGTGCTCGGTCGCATCCGTGTGGCGCGTGCCGAAGACGATGGCGAAGCACGCGAGGAAGAGCGTGACGACCAGCGGCAGGTCGATGAGCCCGCCGGAGGCGGCGATGCCGAAGCCGGTCGTATCGACCATGGCCGAGACCGAACTCGACACGGCTTTCAGCTGGAGCGCGATATAGGGGATGTAGCCGATCAGCGAGATGAGCGCGACGACGGCGGCGACACCGGGATTCTTGCCGTAGCGGGCGGCGACGAAATCGGCAATCGAGGTGAGGCGTTCGGATTTGGCGAGCGTCACGATGCGGCGGATCAGCGGCATGCCGAGCGTGAACATCAGGATCGGGCCGATATAGATGCCGGCGAATTCCAGGCCATGGGTGGTGGCCAGCCCAACGCCGCCGAAATAGGTCCAGGAGGTGCAGTAGATCGCAAGGCTCAGCGCATAGACGAGCGGGCGGCCCTTCGAGGCGCGCTCGGACCGCTGGGCCTTGCGGTCGCCGTAACTTGCCACTGCAAAGAGCAGCAGGAGATAGGCGAGCGCGAGCGCGAATATCAGCGAGCCCGGCATGCTTCCTCCCGCAGTCCATCGGCCTTTGCAGGTAGAATAGGGCAAAGCGGGCACGAAGGAAATTGCGCCGAAGGTCTGAGATGGAAAGACGTCGCGGATAAACCGCTCAATATTGACGGAGTGCAGTTTCCTCCCGCGAAAAACTGCACTAGTTTGCTTTCGCGTCGCAGCAAAAGGAGGGGCTTATGCTCAACGAGTTCAAGGCGTTCATCGCCCGCGGCAATGTCATGGACCTTGCGGTGGGTGTCATCATCGGTGCAGCCTTCAACAAGATCGTCGAATCCATCGTCAACGATCTCGTCATGCCGATCGTCGGTGCGCTGACCGGGGGCGGTTTCGACTTTTCCAACTATTTCATCGCGCTGTCGAGCAATGTGACGGCAACGTCGCTGGCCGCGGCCCGTGAACAGGGCGCCGTTTTCGCCTACGGCAATTTCATCACCGTTTTCATCAACTTCCTCATCCTCGCCTGGATCATCTTCCTGATGATCAAGGGCGTGAACCGCATGCGCGCGTCGCTGGAGAGGGAAAAGGAAGCCGGTGCCGCCGAGCCTGCGCCGCCGCCGGAAGACGTCCAGCTGCTGACGGAAATCCGCGACCTCCTGAAGAGCCGCCCGGCCGTCTGAGGCTGGTGCGCCAAGATTTTCAAGAAAGGCCCGGTTTCCGCCGGGCCTTTTACGTTGCCGGCCAGCCGTTGGCGCGGGCGTCTTCCAGTGTTGCCAGAAGCGCATCCTTTGGTGACAGGCCGAGCGTCTCGGATTGGCGCTGCAGCCAGCGCGCGTGCACCATGCGGATTTCGACGGGAATACGCGGCAGACCGAGTGCGAGCGCCACCGCCATGCGGTGCTTACCGTTGGTGTGGCGCACGAGCCGGCCATCCGCATCGATCGCAACACCGATGTCGCGTTCTGCGAAATCCTGCCAGAATGTGCGTGTCCAGCGGTGCCGACGGCCGGTCTGGCCGCGCAGGCCGAGATCGGAATGCGGCACGATGCCGTTCTTTTCGATATCGGAGATCAGGGCGAGATAGTATTCAAAATAGCCGTCGAGCTTGTCGGCCGTGTCGAGTGCTATGCGGTTGCGGTGGACCGTTTCTCCCTTGGCGATCCGTTCGGCATATCGTTTGTAGCGCGGCCCTTCCTGGAAGTTTCTCCGGTACTTGCAAAGCTCGACGATCTCCGCATGGGAGTATGATTTGCTTACTGGAGCAAGAATGGGGCGCCAGTCGCCTCCATCGAGGAAATGTGTGCCGATCCAGCGGATATGACCGTTGTCCATGACATAATCGAGCAGGCGCGTCGTGATGGCCTTGGGATCGACGGAAAAGAGAAGGGCATCGAAGAAATGGAAATGCGCCTGTGCGGCAGGCAAGGCATGGCCACCCTCTTCACCGAGGCGCTTTATCGCGCGATCGAATCGTCCGGAAAAACCGACATGGGCGGCCATGAGGTCATGGAGCGGCACCCAGTCGAGCGCGCGCCGTAGAAGCGTGGGATTGGGGGGGCGAATGCCGGCGGACGGCTTTTCGTAAGCCGGCCCTGGGAATATCTGCTGTTCCGTCAACCCTCTACCCGGTCCGTTTTTGACCGTCAGCGCAGGATAAGGCAACGGCCGGGCATCCATGACAAATAAACGACGATTTGCAAAGAGCCGGCCGCCACAGGTTGTAGCGACGAAAACCCGCAGGAATTGTATGCGGCCGGTTAGGCGGTCGCACCCCTGGTTTTCGTCTGGTGGATTTCCAGAAGGCTCGGCCCGTTGCGACCCGCGGCCCGCTCCAGTGCTGCCGGCAGGTCCCTGACGTCGGCGATGGGCTCGGAGGGCACGCCGTACGCCTTGCCGATGGCGATGAAGTCCGGCGCGGACGGCTTGACGCCCTCCGGCGTGATGCCGGCATCCACCATGTAGTTCTCGATCTCCTGGTAGCCGTCATTGTTCCAGACGAGGAAGATCACGCGGGCGCCGGCATCGGCGGCCGAGCCGATTTCCGACAGCGAGAATTGCAGGCCGCCGTCGCCGACGAGGCAGACGATCGGCGCGTCGGGTTCGGCGAGCGCCGCGCCGATGGCGGCCGGCGGCGCGAAGCCGAGTGCGCCGTAGCCGGTCGCGGCGTTGAACCAGCTGCGCGGGCGAGGGGCCGCGCAATAATAGTTGCCGGCATAGACCGCCTGGGTCGAGTCTCCGACGATGATCGCCTTGGGCAGCGTGCGGTAGATCGCGTCGATGACGCCGACTTCCGCCTGCATCTTCGGTGTCAGCTCGTTCCAGGCGCCTTTGCGCGCCGTCTCGGCGCGAGCGGCACCGTTGCTGATGACCTTGTGGCCTTCGAGGAAGCCGAGCATGCCGGCGGCGGCGGTCTTGGCGCTGGAGAAGATCGACAGGCCCGATTGCGGCGCGCGGGCAAGCTGGGCGGCGTCGATATCGATGCGGATCAGCGAGCGCAGCCGCGGGAAGCCGCCGTCGACATTGATGTCATAGTCGGTCGGGCCGAATTCCGTGCCGAAGGCGACGACGAGATCGGCATCCGACAGCATGCGGCGCACGGATTTCATGCTGGGGCTGGCCGGCACGCACAGCGGATGGCCGGCCAGCATGCCGCGGGCATTGACAGTGGTGACGACGGGCGCGCCGATGCGCTCGGCGAGCGCCCGGACTTCCTCTTCCGCCGTGATCGCGCCGCCGCCGGCGAGAATGACGGGGCGCGAGGCATTCGTGCAGAGGATGGCGGCGCGCTGAAGGGTTTCGGCGTCCGCCCGCGGGCGCGTCGCGACGGCGGCGGGGAAGCTCGCCGTCTCGATCTGCTTTGCCATCACGTCCGTCGGGATTTCGATATGGACGGGGCCGGGACGGCCGGAGAGCAGCACGGCGAAGGCGCGCTCGACGACGAGCGGCAGGTCGGCCGGGTTGAGCAGCGTGTGCGAATAGAGCGCCAGTGTCTTCATCATGCCCTGCTGGTCGGGCAGTTCATGCAGGAGACCGCGGCCATGGCCGAGCGAATCGCGCTTGTTGACGCCCGAGATGACCAGCATCGGCACGGAATCCTGCCGGGCCTGCGCCATTGCGGTAATCGTGTTGGTGAGGCCGGGGCCAGTGATAACGAGCGCGACGCCCGGCTTGCCGGAGACGCGGGCATAACCGTCCGCCATGAAGCCGGCGCCCTGTTCGTGGCGCGGCGTGATGTGGCGGATCTTCGAGGCGGCGAGGCCACGGTAGAGCTCGACCGTGTGGACGCCGGGAATGCCGAACACGACCTCGACGCCGTTGGCCTCCAAGAGATCGACGAGGACTTCGCCTACGGTTTTCGTGGTCATGCGCGGCGCTCCTTCGGCAGGGTGGATCGGGCGGCAAGCGCGGCGATGCGCCGGCAGGCCTCGTCGATATGGGTATCCGGAACGGTGAGGCTGAGGCGGATGAAGCCTGCCGCCTGCACACCGAAGGATGAGCCCGGCATCACCGCGATCCCTTCTTCGCGCAGAAGCGCCCAGGCGAAATCCTCGCCGCTCATGCCGGTCTGAGAGACATCCACCACGATGAACATGCCGGCTTCCGGCGGAAGCGGTGTCACACCTGGCGCGCGCGATAGCGCCTCGGCAAAGCGGGCGGCGCGGGCCTGGTAGGTCCGGCGCATGGTGGCGGCGGTCGAGATCGGATTGTCGAGCGCATAGGCCGTCATGTCGGCGATGAAGGGCTGACCGCCGAACAACATGGTCTCGGAGACGGCAAGCAGGCGCGTGCAGAACTCCTTCGGGCCGACCGTCCAGCCGCTGCGGAAGCCGGGCGCGGCATGGGATTTGGAGATCGAGGAGACGACGATGGTGCGCTCGGCAAGATCGGCATTGTCGAAAGGCGAGGCGAAGGTCGCGCCGAAGACCAGCTGTTCGTAGACCTCGTCGCAGACGATCCAGAGATCGTGTTTGCGGCAGACGGCACCGATCTCGGCGATTTCCTGGGCGGTCAAAACGGCGCCGGTCGGGTTGTGCGGCGTGTTGAGCAGCAGGACGCGGCTTTCGGGCGTGATGGCGGCCTCGAGATCGGCGGCCTTCATGTGAAAACCGTTTTCGGGGCGCAGCGGCACGGGAACCTGCACGGCACCCGTCGACCGGATGACGCCTTCATAGGTGGCATAGAGCGGGTCGCCGACGAGCACGGCATCGCCCGCCTCGACGAGGCCGAGCATGACGGCGAAAAGCGCGGTCTGGGTGCCGGGGAAACACAGCACGTTTTCGGCGGTCACGTCGCTGCGGCGCTTCTGGTATTTGCGCACGACGGCATCGACGACGGAGGGTTCGCCGCGGCCGTTGGAATAGCGGTAGCGGCCGGCATGCATGGCGCGCACGGCCTCAGCCAGCAAGGCAGGATCCGGCGGCACATCGGGTTCGCCGATGGTGAGCTCGATGATCGCCTTGCCCTCCTGCTTCATGCGCCGCGCCTCGGCGTGGATCGCCCACTTTTCCGAGCCGAGGTTCTGAAGCCGGTCTGTGATGGACGCATAGCGCATGGCTATTCTCCGTGTTTGAAAATTTCTGGAGCATTTCCAGCCGAAACGGTGTCGCTTCGGCGTCGGATAATGCGGTAAAAACTAAAACCTGGAACATTTCCGGTGAAACGGAAATGTTCCAGGGGATTTAACGACCGGACGACGGAGTGTCGGCCGGTCTCAGGCGTAATCCAAGCAAGGTTTCGATCGAGGTCAGTGCGATCTCGACCAGTTCGCTATCGCCGAACAGTTCGCCGGCCAGGCAGCCTTCCAGCCAGAGACCGTCGAGCAGGCCGTTGATGGCGATCGCCAGCCTGCGGCAGCGTTCCGGCGAGGAATCCGCGCCGCGAACGGCGAGGAAATCGGCAAGCAGGTGTTCCAGCGTGTCGCGGAAGCTGAGGTAACCTTCGCGGTGGATCGCGGCCAGTTCCGGATCGACGCTGACCCGGCTGATGAACGAGGCCCAGAGCGACAGGCTGCGGCTGTTGGCGACCGGCTCCGTCAGGTTGATGACGATGAAGTCGCGCAGCCGCGTTTCCGCGTCGCCCGACACCCGCTCGGCCTTCTCCGTCAGCCGGGCGATGACGACGCGGTAGGCCTCCTGAAGGATATGCTCCTTCGACTGGAAATAGTGCCGGATCAGGCCCGCCGTGACGCCTGCCTTGATGGCGATCTGCCGGACCGTCGCGCCTTCGAGCCCGTATTCCGCGATACAATCGAGCGTCGCCTCGATCAGATCGTGGCGACGTTCGGCCTCGGGGGCGCGATGGAAGGTCCGGCGGGCCATTGGGCGCCCCCGTTTAAGCCGCCCGGCGCAGCACCGGCCGCGTCAGGCAGGTCGGGCCGCCCTCGCAGGCGATGCACAGCGCATCGGCCTCGAAGGTCTGCACGGTGCAGCCGGCCGCTTCCATTGCCGCCTTGGTGGCCGGAAAGCCTTCGACCATGATGACCTCGTGCGGGCGGGTCGGCAGCACGTTGAGCGACAGGCCGTTGCTGGCATGGAATTCGTCCGCCGGCGCTTCGATCAGCGTCACGCCGCGCTTCTTCAGGAGCTGGTAGAAGGCGGCCGGCAGCAGCGGCGCGAAGACCAGAGCGAGATTGTCGGCCAGCGGGCTCATCACGCTCATCAGGTGCAGGCAGGCCTCTTCGCCGTGCCAGAGCGGCAGGTCGTAGGCGAGAACCGTCACGCCGTGCGGCGCGAGGATCGCGGAAATCTGGTCGATGCCCTCCTGGTTGGTGCGCACGCCGCGGCCGATGACCAACGTCTTGGCATCGAGCCAGATGCAATCGCCGCCTTCGACGGTGCCGGCGCCCTCGATGCGGCCGAGGATCGGGATCTGGCGCTCGGCATAGGCCTTTTCATGCAGGGCGGTCTCGGCGACACGCAGCGGCTTGCCCATGCGCAAGAGGATGGCGCCATGGTCGGACATCAGCGAGGGGTCATGGGTGAACATGGCGTCCGCCAGCCCGTCGCCGTCGTCCTCGAGCCAGATGATCTCGGTGCCGGACTTTTCGACGAGCTCCGCGAAGGCCTTGTACTGGTGCACGGCGCGCGCGCCGTCGAAGGTCGGGCCGTAATGCCACTTAGCCGGATCGGCGGACGAGAGGCTGGCGCCGGGGCGGCGCATCAGAACGCGCATCAGGGGGGCCGACATTTCCTGCGAACCGTAGGCGGTCATTCAATACTCCCAAGGAATTTTTGATCGAAGACTGGTGCTGCCAGAAAAGTCAGCGACCACGCTATTATACGCTTGAACAATTTCTTAACAAGTGCCACGATGCAATTCACAGGACGAAACGACGGGCCGAAGATGCCCGCGGGAACGCTGAAAACAGGGGAATTTGGCATGTGTCATGCATCGATTTTCCGTGCGCTGGAGACCTCTCCACGATGACGGAACGCGCCGAGGCTATCGCGGTCACGCAACTGCACAAGCGCTTCGGACCGCTCGAGGTTCTCAAGGGCGTATCGCTCACCGCGCATGAGGGCGACGTCATCGCCATCATCGGCGGATCGGGTTCGGGCAAGTCGACCTTCCTTCGCTGCATCAACATGCTGGAGCTGCCGAGCGCCGGCACGGTGACCATCCATGGCGAGACGATCGCCATGAAGAAAGACGGTCATGGCGGCATGATGCCGGCCGACCGCAAGCAGGTGCAGCGCCTGCGCTCCCGCCTCGGCATGGTGTTCCAGAGCTTCAATCTGTGGCAGCACATGACGATCCTCGAAAACGTCATCGAGGCGCCGGTGCATGTGCTCGGCATCAGGAAGGACGAGGCGATCGAGCGGGCGGAAACGCTGCTGCGCCGCGTCGGTCTGCACGAGAAGCGCGATGCCTATCCGGCCTTCCTTTCGGGCGGCCAGCAGCAGCGTGCGGCGATTGCCCGCGCGCTCGCCATCCAGCCCCACGTCATGCTGTTCGACGAACCCACCTCCGCGCTCGACCCGGAACTGGTGGGCGAAGTGCTCACCGTCATCGGCGACCTCGCCAAGGAAAAGCGCACCATGATCCTCGTCACGCACGAGATGAAGTTCGCGCGCAACGTGGCGAGCCATGTGGTGTTCCTGGCGAACGGCGTCATCGAGGAGCAGGGCCCGCCGGATGAGATTTTCGGCGCACCGAAATCGGAGCGGCTGAAGAAGTTCATCAGCTCCATCCATTGAGAAGCAAAAAAACCAACAGAGGGAAAATCATGAAGAGTGCCTTGAAGACAATCGCCCTTGCCGCCGCGATCGGCCTTTCGGCCATTTCGGGTGCCGCGGCCGAGCAGGTCCGCGTCGGTTTTGCCGCCGAGCCCTATCCACCCTTCACCTCGCCGGACGCCTCGGGCAACTGGGAAGGCTGGGAAGTGGACTTCATGAAGGCGATCTGCGCGGAAGCGAAGCTCGACTGCGTCATTACGCCCGTTGCCTGGGATGGCATCATCCCGGCGCTGACCACCAATAAGATCGACATGATTATCGGCTCCATGTCGATCACGGCGGAACGCCTGCAGACGATCGACTTCTCCGACAAGTACTACAACTCGCCTCCGGGCATCATCGGCGCCAAGGATGCGAAGTTCGACGCCACGCCGGAAGGCCTTGCAGGCAAGACGCTCGGCGTGCAGGTCGCGACCATCCACCAGGTCTATGCCAACAAGTATTTCGGTGCTGCCGGTGCGACGGTCAAGGAATACCAGACCCAGGATGAGGCCAACAACGACCTGGCCGCCGGCCGTATCGACGCCGTGCAGGCGGACTCGATTGCGCTCGGCGACTTCCTGAAGACCGAACAGGGTTCGGCCTGCTGCGACATGAAGGGCACCGTGAAGGACGATCCGGAAATCCTCGGCCTCGGCGTCGGCGTCGGCCTGCGCAAGGGCGAGACGGAGCTGAAGGACAAGATCAACGCCGCCATCAAGGCGATCCGCGCCAACGGCACCTACGACACGTTCTCGAAGAAGTATTTCGACTTCGACGTCTACGGCGGCTGATCGGGCCTCGCATTGTAATGCCGGCGGCTCGTGCCGCCGGCAATTCTCCTCGAACAGACGCGAGACCCCATGGCCGATGCCGGATCGCTGATCAACTGGAGCCTGCTTGCGCTCGAGCCGCCCGGCTGGGGCGGGGTGCTTCTGGCGGGGTTGTGGAATTCCATCCAGATCGCCGTCGGCGGCTACGGACTCGGCCT
This sequence comes from Shinella sp. M31, assembly GCF_049199205.1. NCBI lineage: Bacteria > Pseudomonadati > Pseudomonadota > Alphaproteobacteria > Hyphomicrobiales > Rhizobiaceae > Shinella > Shinella sp. M31. The sequence continues at coordinate 97,956 of NZ_JBLZPH010000138.1, forward strand.
CATCCTCGGTACGGGCGGTGCCATGGGCAAGCTTTATGGCGGCCCGGTCACCAAGGATCTGCTCGAAGTCTACACGACGCTGGTGCGCGCCGTGCCGGAACTCGTTCTCATCCTCATTCTTTATTATGCCGGCACGGATGTGCTGAGCCAGATCTCCATTGCATTCGGCTGGGGTGCGGTCGATATCAGCGGCCTTGCCGCCGGCATCTTCGTCATCGGCGTCGTGCAGGGCGCCTATTCCACCGAGGTCATCCGCGGCGCGATCAAGGCTGTGCCGGCGGGGCAGATCGAGGCGGCGCGCGCCTACGGCATGGCGCCCACCCAGATCATGCGCCGCATCACGCTGCCGGCGATGCTGCCGCACGCCATTCCCGGCCTCTCCAATCTCTGGCTCATCGCCACGAAGGATACGGCGCTGCTTGCCGTCGTCGGCTTCTCCGAGCTGACGCTGGTGACGCGCCAGGCGGCGGGCAGCACCAAGGCCTACCTTCTGTTCTTCTGCGCGGCGGGCGTGCTCTATCTGATGATCACGCTCGTCTCCAACGTGCTGATCGGCTTCATCGAGCGCCACTACCGGCGCGGCATGACGAGGACGGCGTGATGACGGAACAAACCGTTTCGGCGATGGCGCTGACCGAACTGCCCAGCAAGCAGAGCTTCTTCAAGCCGCACCGCATCGTGCTGATGGCGATCGCCGCGATCTTCGTGTTCTGTGTCATCTGGTTCATGCGCTGGGAATGGGTGCCGAAATATTCCGGTGCGCTGGCCTATGGCGTCGGCGTGACGCTGCTGATGCTGTTTGCCACCTCGATCCTCGGCTTCTTTCTTGCGGTGCCGATCGGCCTCGTGCAGGTGACGGGGCCGTGGCCGCTGAAAATGCTGGCCAAGGGCTTTTGCACCATCATCCGCGGCACGCCGCTGCTGCTTCAGCTCTGGCTGCTCTATTATGGCCTCGGCTCGCTGTTTCCACAGTTTCCCGGCATCCGCAGCTCGTTCCTCTGGCCTTATCTGCGCGAGGCCTGGCCCTATGGCGTGGCAGCGCTGACGCTGTCCTTCGCAGCCTATGAGGGCGAGGTGATGCGCGGCGCCTTTGCCGGCGTGCCGCCGGGCGAACTGGAGGCCGCGCGCGCCTATGGCATGAGCCCCTTCACCATGTTCCGCCGCATCTGGCTGCCGCGCGCCGTTTATCGTGCGCTGCCGACGCTGAACGGCGAAACCGTGCTGCAGCTGAAGTCGACGCCGCTCGTCGCGACGATCACCGTGATCGACGTCTATGCCGTCATCTCCAAGGTGCGGCAGGCGACCTATCTCACCTATGAGCCGCTGTTGCTGCTCGCGCTCATCTATCTCTGCCTCACTGCCGTCTTGGTCGTGGCCTTCCGCTATTTCGAAAGCAAGATCCCTTCACGTGGTGCCTGATATGTCCATTCATACGTCGCTTCAAAATTCCATGCCCGAACTGATGGCGATCCGCCGCGACCTGCACGAACATCCCGAACTCGGCCTCGAGGAGTTTCGCACCTCCGACGTCATCGCCCGCCATCTGGAAAGCTACGGATATAAAGTGACGCGCGGCCTTGCGACGACCGGCCTCGTCGCCACGCTCGTGAACGGCAGCGGCCGCAAGTCCATCGGCATCCGCGCCGATATCGATGCCCTGCCGATCTTCGAGGAGACGGGCCTGCCCTATGCCAGCAAGACGCCCGGCAAGATGCATGCCTGCGGCCACGACGGCCACACGACCATGCTTCTCGGCGCGGCCAAGGCAATTGCCGAACGGCGCAATTTCGACGGCACCGTGCACCTGATCTTCCAGCCGGCCGAGGAAAACTTCGGCGGCGCCAAAATCATGGTGGAGGAGGGGCTGTTCGACCGGTTCCCCTGCGATGCAGTCTTCGGGCTGCACAACGAGCCGAACCTGCCCTTCGGCCAGTTCGCGCTGCGCGAAGGCTCGATCATGGCGGCGGTCGACGAGGCGCGCATCACGGTCAACGGCGTCGGCGGCCACGGCGCCGAACCGCAGGAGACGCTGGATCCGATCGTCTGCGGCGCGTCCATCGTCATGGCGCTGCAGACCATCGTCTCGCGCAATATCCATCCGCTCGATCCCACGGTGGTGACGGTCGGCTCGTTCCATTCGGGCTCGGCCAGCAACATCATCCCGAGCCGTGCGGAAATCGTGCTCGGCATCCGCTCCTTCGATCCTGCCGTGCGCGACGAGCTGGAGCGCCGCATCCGGCTCATCGCCGAACGGCAGGCCGAGAGCTACGGCATGAGCGCCACGGTGAACTACCAGCGCTTCTATGACGCCACCATCAACCACAAGGCCGAGACCGACCTCGTGCGCGACCTGGCGATCCGTTTTGCCGGAGCCGACAAGGTCGTCCACCTCGAGCGGCCCTTCATGGGCAGCGAGGACTTCGCCTATATGCTGAAGGAACGCCCCGGCACCTATTTCTTCCTGGGCGGCAAGAGCGGCGACAACGACAAATCGCTGCATCACCCCGGCTATAATTTCAACGACGACCTGCTTCCGGTCGGTGCCGCCTTCTGGACGGAGCTCGCCGAACACTATCTTAGGGCTGCCTGACCGATTTTTTCAAAGGGCCGGGTTTGCGCATCGCGAATCCGGTGTGGCTTGCAAAGGGTGGCGGGTCGTTTCGCCACCTTTTCGCCATTTTTTGTCACCCATCCGTCCATCAAGCCCGCCTTCGGTGCCCCTGAAAAAGCACACGGATGTGATCGGACGCGAGCGGCAAAACCTTGAAATTGCCGCTTGGCCTCCCTGTGCCACAATTATTGACAACTGATAAATGCGCGCCTCCTGGGGCGGGCAGTGGCGAATAAAATAAATTAAAAACAAAGAGATAGCCTGAGAGTTCGAGCGGGGCGATACCCGCTGGCGGAGCGCTTTTTCGTGTGCCGCAAGGCCGTTCAAAACGGCGCTTTGATCGTCAACGTTTCATTGACAATTAGTTTACCGCCCTCAAACTTGCGTACCATTTAATGAGGGTCCATATCAAAGGGGTCTTCAGGGGCAACCTCTTGGAGAGCATCGCAAGAACAAAAGGAAATACCATTATGAAGAAGCTCGTTGTTGCCACCGCCCTGTTCGCCCTTACGGCCGGATCCGCCTTCGCGGAAAATCCCTATGCAGGACGCACCGATGTCTTCACCTCCGGCCCGAACGCCGGCCAGTCAATTACCGACCAGACGGTCACCTCTTCGGTTGGGCATATGGCACGCCCGGCCGCATCCGACGGCGTCGTCGATCACATCGACCCTGCTGCCAATCGCTACGGCGACGGCGCTCCCTACGCAAGCCGCTGAGCAAAACGCCAGAAACAAGCCCGGAGCGCGCCGGAAGGCCGACCGCTCCCCATCAAATAGGAAAGAGTAAGACCATGAACAAGTTCGCAATCGCCATCGCCGCCCTGTCGCTCTCCGCCGGCGCCGCTTTCGCTGAAAACCCCAACTTCGGCACCAACGACTTCCCGCAGACCCGCCAGGTCGCCGTCGATCACACCACCACGGCATCGATCAAGTCCGGCAACGCTGCAGAGCGCGCCGTCAGCAAGGATAGCACGTCGGTTCTCCGTTACGGCGACGCCGCTCCCTACGCAAACCGTTAATCGACGCCTCACAGGCCCTTCGCCGACCGGCAGGTCCGGTCGGCTGATCCTCCCAAATTCGAAAGGTTAAGACCATGAACAAGTTCGCAATCGCCATCGCCGCCCTGTCGCTTTCCGCCGGTGCCGCTTTCGCTGAAAACCCCAACTTCGGCCGTTCCGATCTCCAGGCCAGCCAGCCGGCCGTCGACCAGTCGATCACCGCAT
>NZ_JBLZPH010000139.1:0-10883 GCF_049199205.1 Shinella sp. M31
GCAGCTGTTACGGTTCACCCTTGAACGTATCGCAGGCATCGACCCGACCGGTATCGAAACCGCGCTTGAACCAGCGGCGGCGCTGGTCCGAGGTGCCGTGGTTGAAGCTTTCGGGAACGACATAGCCCTGCATGCGCTTCTGCAGCGTATCGTCGCCGATCTGCGTTGCGGCGTTCAGCGCTTCCTCAAGGTCGCCGCTCTCAAGCAAACCCTTCTGCTGGGTATATTTGCCCCAGATGCCAGCGTAGCAATCAGCCTGAAGCTCGACGCGGATCGACATCTGGTTAGCCTCGACCTCGCTCATGCTCTGGCGCTGCTGGTTGAAGCGCGGCAGAACGCCGGTGAGGTTCTGGACGTGGTGGCCAACTTCGTGCGCGACGACATAGGCCTGCGCGAAATCGCCGGCGGCGTCGAACTTGTTGGCGAGCTCGTCGAAGAAGCTCATGTCGAGATAAACCTTGCGGTCACCCGGGCAATAGAACGGGCCGGAGGCCGCAGAGGCGAAGCCGCAGGCCGATTTGACGGAGCCGGAAAACAGCACCATCTTCGGCTCCTCGTAACGCTCGCCGGCCGACTGGAAGATGCCGTTCCAGGTGTCTTCCGTCTCGGCGAGAACCGTCGCCATGAAGGCCTTGGTCTCCTCCTCCTGCGGCGAGGAGCGCTGGCTGGCATTGTCGGTCTGCTCGAAGCCGGGCCGGCTCGGCTGCCCGCCGCCGCCATCCATCACCTGCAACAGGTCGATGCCCATCGCCTTGAAGATGAAGTAGATGACGACGAGGAAGATGATGGTGCCGATGCTCATGCCGCCGCCGCCGGCGCTGCGTCCGCCCCCCATCGGGATGCGGAAGCCGCCATTGCCGCGACCAAACGGGTTGCCTCCCCCCATCGAAGGGCCGGGACCGGGTCCGCGCTGGTCCTCGATATTGCCCGACTGGCGACGACCTTTCCATTCCATGGCGTATTTCCCCGCATTGATTATCAATGAACGTCCACGGCGTGAATTCGTTCCTCAGCAAAAACTTATAGGGCCAGCTGCGCCGCCTTGCAAAACGAAAAGCAGCGTATCAACGGCGCCGGAAGATCGCATTGAAACGCTGCCCCCAGCCGGCCTCGCGGATGGCCAGCGCACCCGCCCCCACGAACAGAATGCTGACGACAGCGGCCGCTAGCCCGCTGGCAAGGCCGGACGCGCTGTCGAAGAGGGTCATGCCCATCACCCGGTGCGGAACGAGCGTGAAGAGCCCCGCCACCACGATGCCGCCGAAATACATGCCGGCCACATGGGCGCGGTGGGCGCGGATATTGCCCTGGCGCGCCGTCTGGATCGCCCTCACGCTGCCGGCGATGACATAGAGGGAGAGGAGATGAATGGGGCTGAAACCGCCGACCATGTTGATGCCGTGAATGAAGAAGGTCGAAAAACTCGTCAGCACCATCAGCACCAGCCAGATTTTTCCAAGCAGCCGATGGGCAGGCGTACCCTTGGGGCGGGCAAGCAGGATCGCGCCGAGCACGGCGGCCGGCAGCACGGTCGCAACGTGAAACTGGATGGCGAAGGGGGCATTGAGCAATGGTTCGAGGGTCATGGCAAACTCGATCTTTCGGTGGAAAGGGGCGGTTGAATTCGCCACCGTCTTCGGCCAATGATCGGCCCGCCTCAAACGCTTTGGCCCGATTGGACGGAATACTTCGTGGAACGCCCCTTCCTGCAATCCGCGCTTCGTGAACTGCAGGTCTTCCTGCGCTCCCCGCGCTTCTGGGCGACCTTCGGCGCGGTGGTGCTGATCTTCTGGGTGACCGGCCCCTATGGCACGGCCGAGCGTCTGGCCAGCGCCCCGCGCCTCGGCTTCTGGCTCGTCCAGCACGCCGCTGCCTGGAGCATCGCCGTGGTCACCATCGTTCTCATGAACACACTTCTCCTCCGCCGCGTGCCGAGCCTTCTCGGCCGCATGGCGATCGGCACGCTCATCGCCGGCGCGCCTGTCGGGCTTGCCACGGAGGCGATCAGCCTCGCCACCTTCGGCGGCACGCCCACCCTCGCGACCATTGCGCAGAGCATTGCCAGCGGCCTCGTCCTCTCCGCCCTTTTCTGCGGCCTCACCTTCATGACGATGAGCAGCAAGCAGGCCGAGGCCCTTTCGCCATCGCCGCTACCCACACCCGAGGCGACGAACGAGCGCGCCGAAGTACTGTTGCTGCGCCGGCTGAAGCCGGAGAACCGCGGCCCGGTCCTGCACATGACGGTCGCCGATCACTATACCGAGGTGACGACGAGTCGCGGGCGGGAGCTGGTGCTGCTGCGTTTCTCCGATGCGCTGGAAGAGCTGGGCGCGACGGCCGGCTTGCAGGTGCACCGCTCGCATTTCGTCGCCGATATCCATGTCGACCGGCTTCTCCGCTCCGAGGGGCGGCTGGCGATCCTGATGAAGGATGGCCGGGAAATTCCGGTGAGCCGCAGCCGCATGGAGGCAGTGCGCACCCGCTGGGGCTGACGATTTTTCCAAGGGCGATGTCGGATCGACCTGTCGCCGTTCGTCTCTAGGTATCCATCAACAAACGGCCAGGAGAACCCCCATGAGAAAGATCATTGTCGGCGCCTTTGTCAGCCTCGACGGCGTCATGCAGGCGCCGGGCGGCCCGGAAGAGGATCCCATCGGCGGCTTCACGTTCGGCGGCTGGGTCGCGCCGCTCTTCGACGAGAAGCTGGGCGCTGCCATCGACGAGATGTTTGCAAATCCCTTCGACCTGCTGCTCGGCCGCAAGACCTACGACATCTTCGCCGCCCACTGGCCCTATGCCGACAAGAACGACCCGATCGGCCCGCTCTTCGACCGCATCAACAAATATGTCGCCACCCGCAATCCGGGCTTCAAAACCATCTGGCAGAACAGCCATGTGCTGGGGGCCGATACGATTGCCGCAGTAAAGGCGTTGAAGGGCGAGGACGGGCCGGATCTCCTGACGCAGGGCTCGACGGACTTTCTCAAGACGCTGTTCGAGCATGATCTCGTCGACGAGATCAACGTCTTCACCTTCCCGGTCATTCTCGGCAAGGGCAAACGGCTGTTCGGCGACGCCTCCTTCCCGCGGGCGCTGACGCTGGTGGCGTCGAGCACCAGCGAAAACGGGATCGTCATCAGCAAATATGCCCGCGCGGGCGAGGTCACCACCGGCTCCTTCGAGTTCGAAACGCCAACCGAGGCGGAGCTGGAACGCCGCCGCAATCTCACCTGAACGCGTGATGGTCTTGACCGCCACCGCCGTTGCCGCTCCTATTCTCCGGCGGAAAACGGGAGGATGGCATGAAAGCGGCGCGGCTGGAGGCGATCGGCGGTTTTGTGGTGCGCGAGGTGGAAAAACCCGTGCCGGGCCCGGACGATCTTCTCGTGCGGGTCGAGGCCGCCGGCATCTGCGGCACCGACCGTCATCTTTTCCACGGTGAATTTCCGTGCCACCCGCCAGTGACGCTCGGCCACGAATTCTCCGGCATCGTCGAGGCCATCGGCGATGCCGTTCGCGATTTCCGGCCCGGCATGCGCATAACCGGCGATCCGAACATCGCGTGTGGCCGCTGCGCGCAATGCCGTCGCGGCCGCCTCAACCTCTGCGAAAACCTCCAGGCGATCGGCATTCACCGTGACGGCGGCTTTGCGGACTATGTGCTGGTGCCGCAGAGGCAGGCCCATGAAATGCCGCTTTCGCTGCCGCCGGAACATGGTGCCTTCTGCGAACCGCTCGCCTGCTGCCTGCATGGCATCGGCATGGCCAGCATTCAGCCCGGCAGTTCTGTGGTGGTGCTCGGCGGCGGGGTGATCGGTATGCTCACGGTGCAGCTCGCCCGCCTTGCCGGCGCGACCGCCGTCGTGCTCGTTACGCGCCAAGCCGTTCGCCGGCAGCTGGCCGAGGAGATCGGCGCCACCCATTCCTTCGATCCCGGTTCAGGCGACGCAATCGAAGGCATTGCCGGCAAATCCGGCCTCGTTCCCCGCGGAGCCGATGTCGTCATCGAATGCGCGGGCGTGGCCGAAACCATGGCGCAGGCGCCGAAACTCGCCCGCAACGGCGGCACCGTCGTCATTCTCGGCGTGATGCCGCAAGGGGAAAAGATCGAGATCGAACCCTTCGATCTGCTGTTCCGCGAGGTGAAAATCCTCACCTCCTTCCTCAACCCGCATGTGCATGGGCGAGCCGCGGCGCTGATTGCCTCGGGCACGATCAAGGTCGACCGGCTGATATCGCGCCGTATCGGCATAAACGACCTGCCGGATGCCGTGGCGAACCCGCCGCGCCCCGGCGAGGTGAAAGTGCTCGTCATGCCCGGTCTGAAATAGGGATCAGGCCAGCCCCTCCTCCGCCACCGTTTCCCGCAGCCATTCCGAAAAAGCCGCCATGGCCGGGGTGACGCTGCGCGATTGCAGGCAGGTCAGCCAATAGCTACCAAGCGCGACACTCGTCTTGAACGGCTGCACGACGGCACCGGAAGAGAGAAGCCGCGAAAACATCAACGGCGGCGCGAGCCCGACACCAAGCCCCTGCAACACCGCCTCGATCATGGCGAGCGACGTGTCGAAGACGATGGCATTCTGCGGTGGCGGCGTGCGCGGCAGGCCCGCGGCTTCGAACCAGCGGGTCCACTCGTCGCGGCGGTAGGAGCGCAGCAGCGTCAGGCCCAGCAGGTCCTCCGGTGTTTTCAGATCGCGTGAGATCGTGGGGGTCGCCAGCACCGAAAGCGGCGCATCGAAGAGCCTGACGGCATCGGTGCCATGCCAGGCGCCGGCACCGAAACGCACGGCGAAATCCAGCCCTTCGGCAGCGAGATCGACGCGGTTGTTGTTGGTGGAAAGCCTGACCTCGACGAACGGGTGGCGCTCGCGAAAACCTGCCAGGCGCGGCAGGAGCCAGCCGACCGCAAAGGTGCCCACCGCACCGACCGACAGGATCTCCCGCACATGGCCGCCGCGAAAGCGCTCCACCACATCGGCCATGCGGTCGAAGCTGTCGCGCAGCACCGGCAGCAGGCTGTCGCCCTCCGCGGTGATCATCAGCCCGCGCGGCAGGCGCTTGAACAGCACGACGCCGAGCTGGTCCTCGAGGCTCTTCACCTGATGGCTGACGGCGGCCTGCGTGACGTTCAGCTCGATGGCCGCGCGTGTGAAGCTCAGATGCCGGGCAGACGCCTCGAAAGCGCGAAAGGCGTTCAGCGGAAGATATGGCCGAACCATGGCGATGCCCTAGTTTTCCTCATGGCTAAGACCAGTATTGATCTTTTGTCAGCCCATCAAGCGGTTGCTATCAAGACGGCACAAACCACTCGAAATCAGAGAAAACCGGATGGACAAACATCTTTTCGCCGCCGGCGCCCTGCTGGCTGCAAGCTTCGCAGCACCGGCAGAAGCCCGCATTATTTGTACCATCGTTGCCGATGCTGGCAGCGATGAGGTCATCCTGGAAAAGGGCGATTGCAAGAGCCGCGTCACCCCCGCCTCCACCTTCAAAGTGCCGCTCGCGGTGATGGGCTACGATTCCGGCTTTCTGGAAAATTCCCGGGAGCCGGTTCTGCCGTTCCTGAAGGGCTATCCGGACTGGGGCGGTGAAGCCTGGCGCCAGCCGACGTCGCCGAAGCGCTGGATGGAGCTTTCCGTCGTCTGGTACTCGCAACGCATCACCGAATTTCTCGGCTACGAGAAGCTGCGCGACTATGCCGAGGCCTTCGACTACGGCAATGCCGACGTGACCGGCGATCCCGGCAAGAACAACGGTCTGGAACGCTCCTGGATCGCTTCCTCCCTGAAAATCTCGCCCCGCGAGCAGATCGCCTTCCTCAGGAAACTGGTGAACCACGACCTGCCCGTCTCCTCCGACGCGATGGATGCGGCGATGAAAATCGTCGAGGGCCGGGAGATCGGCGACGGCTGGCACGCGCAGGGCAAGACGGGCATGGCCTATCCGCGCCAAGCCGACGGCAGCTTCAACTATAACACCCCCTGGGGCTGGTATGTCGGCTGGGCCAGCCGCGGCGAGCAGACCGTGATTTTTGCGCGGCTTGTCCAGGACGAGAGGAAGCAGGAACCGCGCACGAGCCTCAGGGCACGCGACAGCATTCTCGCGGAGCTGCCAGGCATTCTTGTAACAGAGTGATTTAGCGCGGCGGCACCATGCCCAGCCCCTTGCGGGCGAGGCCGGAGACATTGAGCGCAAGCTTGCGCCGGAAGACGGGTGACGCACCGAGGACACGCAGTGCAAGATTGCGCAACATACGTCCGACGCCGCTGCGTATCATCGCCATCCGTGTCAGGCGATCGGCAAGCGCCAGCACCTCCACCGCGGCCGGGCGGCGCTTCTCCTCATAGAGGTCGAGCGTCGCCTCCGGTGCCTTGCCGTTCAGGACATCGGCGAGCAGCTGGCCGAGCACCACGGCATCGACGATGCCGGTATTCATGCCCTGCCCGCCGGCCGGGCTGTGCACATGCGCGGCATCGCCCATGACAAAGACGGGACCGGAGCGATAACGCGCGGCGACGCGGTGATGAACACGGAAGCGCGAGCTCCAGATCACATCCTTGATGCGGCCGGGCACCGTGCGCGGCCCGCGCGCATCGAGCAGTGCCTGGACGTAAGCGGCATCCGGCTCGGGCGGCGCATCCTCGACCGGCGCGACGATACGAAAATGGCCGCCGGGCAGCGGCGCGACGACCCCCATGCCTTCGGCCGAGAAGAGCAAGGTCACCTCGTCGCTGAAACCCCAGTCCATATGGACATCGGCCAGCACGAAGGAACCGGCATAGGCCGCGCCGTCGAACGCGATGCCGGCCGCCTCGCGCACCACGCTGTGCATGCCGTCGCCGCCGATGAGGTAGCGGGCGCGGATGACCTGTTCGCCCTCCCCCGTCGCAAGGTGGACGGTCGCGCCCGTCGCATCCGCCTCGACTTTCGTTGCCGTCACGCCGCGAACCACGGCACCGCCAAGCGCCTCCAGCCGTGCGGCAAGCACAGCCTCGGTTTCGTCCTGCGGAATCATCAGGACCTCCGCATAACGCGAGGGCAGCATGGAAAAATCGAGTTCGAGCACCGCCTTGTCATGATCGCGCAGTGTAAAGCGTGTGAGCGGCAGCCCGCGGCGCTCCAATTCCTCGGTGACGCCGATGCGCTCCAACACTTCCAGCGTGTGGGCATGGATGACGGCGGCGCGCGAGGTGTTCTGCCCCGCCGCAAGCCGGTCGACGATAACGGGGCGGATGCCGGCCTGTTGCAGGGTGACGGCGAGCGCAAGGCCTGTCGGCCCCGCCCCGACGATCAGCACATCGGTTTCCTGCGGCAGCATGCTTCCCTCCCCAAATCGATATGCGTCTCTGCCCCGAATGGTTCGACAAACGCTTGCGACGCGGGCCAAAGGGCCGCCTGTTATATCGCCGGCATGCCGCAGGGGAACAGCCCTTGCACTTTTCCTGTCGATTGCGCGATTTTCGGGGTTCCGCTCCCCCCGTCATTTGCCTATAAGCCGCTTCTAGCCTTGAAAGACCATTTTTGCGCGCCCGGCCCGGTGAACCCATCGCCATGCCGGTTTTTCGCGCACGCGGAAGATTGGATAGAGAGATGCCCAAGCGCCAAGATTTGAAATCGATCCTCATCATCGGCGCGGGGCCGATCGTCATCGGCCAGGCCTGCGAATTCGATTATTCCGGCACCCAGGCCTGCAAGGCGCTGAAGGAGGAAGGCTACCGCGTCATCCTCGTCAATTCCAACCCGGCAACGATCATGACCGATCCCGGCCTCGCCGACGCCACCTACGTCGAGCCGATCACGCCCGAAGTCGTCGCCAAGATCATCGCCAAGGAACGCCCGGACGCGCTTCTGCCCACCATGGGCGGCCAGACGGCGCTCAACACGGCGCTTTCGCTGAAGCGCATGGGCGTTCTCGACCGCTACAATGTCGAGATGATCGGCGCCAAGCCCGCCGCAATCGACATGGCCGAAGACCGCGCCCTCTTCCGCGAGGCCATGGCCCGCATTGGCCTGGAAACGCCGAAGTCGCTGCTCGCCAATGCCACCGAGATCAAGGATGTCGATCGCAAGGCGCATGAGGCCGAGCGCGCCAAGGTGAAGGCGCAGCTTTCCGGCGATGCGCTCGACAAGGCGCTGGACGAGCTGGAAAACCAGTGGAACCTCGGCGAGACCGACCGCAAGCAGCGCTATATGAGCCATGCCATGGCGATCGGCGCGCAGGCGCTGGACACGATCGGCCTGCCCGCCATCATCCGCCCGTCCTTCACGATGGGCGGCACCGGCGGCGGCATTGCCTACAACCGCTCGGAATTCTTCGAGATCGTCAATTCCGGCCTCGACGCCTCGCCGACGACGGAAGTTCTGATCGAAGAGTCGGTGCTCGGCTGGAAGGAATACGAAATGGAAGTCGTCCGCGACAAGGCGGACAACTGCATCATCATCTGCTCCATCGAAAACATCGACCCGATGGGCGTCCACACCGGTGACTCGATCACCGTCGCCCCAGCCTTGACCCTGACGGACAAGGAATACCAGATCATGCGCAACGCCTCCATCGCGGTGCTGCGCGAGATCGGCGTGGAGACCGGCGGCTCGAACGTGCAGTTCGCCGTCAATCCGGAAAACGGCCGCCTCGTCGTCATTGAAATGAACCCGCGCGTCTCGCGCTCGTCTGCGCTTGCATCGAAGGCCACCGGCTTCCCCATTGCCAAGATCGCCGCCAAGCTCGCCATCGGCTACACGCTGGACGAACTGGAAAACGACATCACCGGCGGCGCGACGCCGGCCTCGTTCGAACCGTCGATCGACTATGTCGTCACCAAAATCCCGCGTTTCGCCTTCGAAAAGTTCCCCGGCGCCGAGCCGACGCTGACCACCGCCATGAAGTCGGTCGGTGAAGTCATGGCCATCGGCCGCACCTTCGCCGAATCGCTGCAAAAGGCGCTGCGCGGCCTCGAAACCGGCCTGACCGGCCTCGACGAGATCGAAATCCCCGGTCTTGGCGACGGCAACGACAAGAACGCCATCCGCGCCGCCATCTCCACGCCGACGCCGGATCGCCTGCGCATGGTCGCCCAGGCGCTGCGCCTCGGCCTTTCGGTGGAAGAGGCGCACGAAGGCTCGAAGATCGATCCGTGGTTCCTGGAGCAGCTCAAGGCCATCGTCGACATGGAGGCCCGCATCCGCGAACACGGCCTGCCTGATGACGCCGAAAACCTGCGCATGCTGAAGGCCATGGGCTTCTCCGACGCCCGCCTCGCCACCCTCTCCGGCAAGCGCCCGAAGGAAGTGGCCGAGCTGCGCAACGGCCTGAATGTGCGCCCGGTCTTCAAGCGCATCGATACCTGCGCGGCCGAATTTGCCTCGCCGACCGCCTATATGTATTCGACCTACGAGACGCCGTTTGCCGGCGAAACGCGCTCGGAAGCGGGCATTTCCGACCGCAAGAAGGTCGTCATTCTCGGCGGCGGTCCGAACCGTATCGGCCAGGGCATCGAGTTCGACTATTGCTGCTGCCACGCTGCCTTCGCGCTGAAGGATGCCGGCTATGAAGCCATCATGGTCAACTGCAACCCGGAAACGGTCTCGACCGACTACGACACCTCCGACCGCCTGTATTTCGAGCCGCTGACGGCCGAAGACGTAATCGAAATTCTGAAGGCCGAGCAGACCAACGGCGAACTCGTCGGCGTCATCGTGCAGTTCGGCGGCCAGACGCCGCTGAAGCTCGCCGAAGCCTTGGAAAAGAACGGCATCCCGATCCTCGGCACCGCGCCCGACATGATCGACCTTGCCGAAGACCGCGACCGCTTCCAGAAGCTCTTGCAGAAGCTCGACCTCAACCAGCCGAACAACGGCATCGCCTACTCGGTCGAACAGGCCCGCCTTGTTGCCGGCGAGATCGGCTTCCCGCTCGTCGTGCGCCCGTCCTACGTGCTCGGCGGCCGCGCCATGCAGATCATCCATTCGGAATCGATGCTGCAGACCTACCTGCTCGACACCGTTCCGGAACTGGTGCCCGAGGATATCAAGCAGCGCTACCCGAACGACAAGACGGGTCAGATCAACACCTTGCTCGGCAAGAACCCGCTGCTCTTCGACAGCTACCTGTCGAATGCGGTGGAAGTCGACGTCGACGCGCTCTGCGACGGCAAGGACGTTTTCGTCTCCGGTATCATGGAGCATATCGAGGAAGCCGGCATCCATTCGGGTGATAGTGCCTGCTCGCTGCCGGTCCACACGCTCTCCACCGAGATCGTCGACGAGCTGGAGCGCCAGACGAAAGCCCTTGCAAAGGCGCTCAACGTCGGCGGCCTGATGAACGTGCAATACGCCATCAAGGACGGCACGATCTACGTGCTGGAAGTCAACCCGCGCGCCTCGCGCACGGTGCCCTTCGTCGCCAAGACCATCGGCGCGCCGATCGCAAAGATCGCCGCCCGCGTCATGGCGGGTGAAGGCCTCGATGCGGCGATCGCCGCCTATGGCAAGAAGCCCGATCCGCGCAACCTCAAGCACATCGCCGTCAAGGAAGCCGTGTTCCCCTTCGCCCGTTTCCCCGGCGTCGACACGCTGCTCGGCCCGGAAATGCGCTCGACCGGCGAGGTCATCGGCCTCGACACGGATTTCGCGCTGGCCTTCGCCAAGTCGCAGCTCGGCGCCGGCGTCGACCTGCCGCGGGAAGGCACGGTCTTCGTGTCGGTGCGCGATGGCGACAAGGATCGTGTGCTGACGGCCGTGCGCCTGCTCACCGAGATCGGCTTCAAGGTCATGGCGACCTCCGGCACCGCCCGTTTCCTCGCTGAAAACGGCATCGAGGCGATCAAGGTCAACAAGGTGCAGGAGGGACGTCCGCATATCGAGGACGCCATCCGCAACCG